>NZ_JAULLJ010000049.1:0-18125 GCF_030518095.1 Bacteroides sp. ET489 | reverse complement strand
ATAATATACTCCTGCACGTCCTGTACGCTTTTGTTCATCCGGATTGCTTAAGCGCTTTAAATAACCATAGTTATCATCCACCCAAACCAAAGTAACTTCGTCCGGAACTTTCAGACCCGCTTCGTACAACTCCAATGCCTCTTTGTAAGGAACAAATATCTGTGGAACCTCTTCAAGTGGTTTATCAATGTATTTCTTTAAAATCTTGCGCTGGTCTGTGATGGCTTGCGACAACATTTCGACTTTTTCTTCTTCACTCATGTCGCCACGCATTCCCTCGTCGTGCAATCCGCGCATAGCCAACGTATATACGTTTTCATAAGGGGCAGCCTCTTTTACACGGTTATCCAGCTTTTTCAATATAGTCTTCCGGTTGGTCTTATAATTCCATTCACCATCCCGTCCCTTATTCCACTCCCATGTCGAAGCATTATTGAACAGCAAAGGTTCGCAATGCGACGTAGTAATAAGAATGCCGTATTCATCAGCCACCTTCTTACTGTCCGGATGAGAATAAAAAGCCCCTGTACAGGTATGCATAGCCGGAGCTAACATATTTCCTTTCAGACGAAGAATCAGTTCGCATACCTTCGCATATGTCTTAGGACCTATATCGTTCAGTTCCTTTTCGAAGTTCTTGGAAGCCCAAGGTTTCATGCCCCAATCTTCATCATTGATAAAAATGCCACGATACTTTATCGATGGCGTGTCAGATACATAGTTTGCCTCTACAAAAACGGCGTCCCTATGTACTACTGGCACATCGGCCCACCAATACCAGGGCGAAACACCAATAGCCTCGCTGATAGAGAAAACACCATAAGCGGTTCCACGACGATCGCTACCAGCCACTACTATAGCACGTTTCACTCCGTCAAACGGATGCTCAATAGTACGAACGATAAAACGTTCCCAACCACCCTGAATAGTCGAGATATCCAGTTTCCCTTCTTCTACCAACCGGTCTATCCAACGACTATGTCCAATAGTACCTACAATTACAGCTTCTCCATTCTGCAATGCTGTAGTTTGCGCCACAATCGAATTTCCTGTCACCCGTTCAATATCTGCCGCAAGCAGACAGGCAGCTTTTTTAGCAACCTCCCAATCATCGGCATCATATAAGATTGCAGCTTTAGTCAGTTCTACTTTATTAATGCCACCCTCGTAACTCACCGTCACAACATCAGTAGCATAAAGCGACGTCGTTAGCAGCAACAATAAAGACATTAAAATTTGTTTCATATTCATTCTATTCATTTTATTACCCTATATTCAAATACTTAATCAGCTACACGGCCTTGTACCCTGACTTCTGCCAATCGAGGCCAAATACTTCCTTCATCCATACTGAAAGAAAAACGTACAAAACGCATCTTCAATGGCTGTTCAAAAGAAAGCCTTACATCTTGTTTCTCACCTGTAGTTGTACTATAATCACCCACAAGCTGCCACGTTTCTTTATCGGCAGAAATTTCTATTTTAAAACGGCAGTTTACTTTTTCTGCAAACCGGGCCGTTATAGTATGCAGCCAAAGTCCTCTTTCTGTATCCAATATCCAATAAGCCGAGTTTTCCTCTGCCGCTGGTTGCCAATAACTTTCTTCATCCCCATCAGCAGCCAGTCCCGGTGAGTACCCTTTCTGCGAACTTGAAGCAAACGTCGGATTATTCAGACCATAAGTTTGCATTTCGCCACCTTCAATACCTTTTATATAACGTATGTAAGGACGGTCCACAACCTCTGGACTAACCCCTTCCTGATATGCCTGTTCACCCTCAAAGCGTAATGTCAAGCGAGCAGAAGACAGTCCGGGCGATGAAGCTTCCACCACTGTATTTCCGGCATAATAAGACCGAAAAGCAATGGCGGCCTTACCATCCTGAATGCGAATATCACTGTCCGGGCGGAAAGTAATAGACTTTCCGGTAGGAAACTCACCAGGTCCGGACACTACTCGCAATGTCACTGTCGGTGTATTGCTCAATTCCCGGCCATCGGCATCTGTTACCACTACAATCAGTTGTGTGTCGTCTGTTCCATCTGTTGCAATATTGTCCGTTTTCGAAGCTTTCAGCAGCAAGCGGGCAGCCACCCCTTCGGCAGGCCACTCAGGTGGAGCCACCTTGGTATAAGCATTCCGATACCAGTACCAGGAACGTTTCGGTAAACGGAAATAATCTACAATACCCATCTTAGCCATATCGCTACCAAATATGCTGCCATGATCGAAACCACACCAGATTGCCTGACCGCTTCTCCAAGTACGTCCTTTCCAACTATCATCACGTGCCAGATCTCCCCAACCGGGTATATATTGTCCCGGACGGTCTGCTGTCGTGCTACCATATTCAGTAACTACCGAAGGCACAGGCGGCTGCTGGAAATCAGGGATATTAGCTCCATCGCCGTTATAGCCAGCTACATCACCAATCAAATCGATGCGTTCCTCTCCCAACGGACGTTGTACTCCACCAACCGCAGCCTTACGGGTATCATCCAGCATGTGAGTTTTTTCAACCATCCGCTTTAACAATCTTTTCACCCCCGGCATGGTCTGTCCATCGGTAAAGAAAGGTTCGTTACACATACTCCAGACAAACACCGACGGATGGTTGCGATGAATGCGAATCATTTCTTCCAGCTGACGCAATACATCAGCCTCGAACGCCGCCGTATCGGCTGCATTCAGCGGATAAGCTCCGGCTGTCCACCCACCGTCTACCTTCGGACCTGCTGTACTCCAGAAAGGAGCTTCAGACCAGAACAACATGCCTTCACGGTCGCAAGCATCCGTGAAAGCCGGAGAATGCGGATAGTGTGAACCACGAATCATATCAAAGCCCGCTTCTTTCATCAACCGCACATCCCTACGGGCTGCAGCATCGGTCACAGCATCACCCCATCCAGCCTGATCCTGGTGTACATTTGCTCCTCTAAAATAATAATGCTCCCCATTCAGGAAAAATCCCTTATCCGCAGTCCACTCAAACCATCGGAAACCAAACGTGATCTCTTCCGAATCCAGCAAGCGTTTACCGTCATACAACTTGCTGACCAATGTATAAAGAGTTGGAGAAGCCGGAGACCAAAGAGCCGGAGAAACTATTTCCGGAGTTTGTACGTCATAAAGCGTCTCCTTGCCAGCCTCAATGCGTTTCGTTTTTGAGCACTCTGCAACCTTCTGTCCCAAAGAGTCCTTTACTATTATATATAAGGTATAGTCTCCCATTCGGTCATCAGTGTTCTTCACACAAGCTTTTACCCTTACTGACGACGATTTACCAGCATTCTTCTCCAGCGTCGGAGTAGTAACAGCCGTACCGTACCAATCCAAATGAACCGGATGTTTTTTCACCAAACGGACATTCCGATAAATACCTCCACTAAACACATGCTCACCACCCCGTGGAGCCAGGGTAGCTTGCCAAAGATTATTCACTCTGACGGCTATCACATTGTCTCCCTCCATTGCATACGGAGTAAAGTCGATACTGAATCCTGTATATCCACCTGCATGGCTTCCAGCCAGCCGTCCATTGACATAAACTTCTGCTTCCTGAAAAACGCCATCGAATTCCAGAAAAAGTCGCTTCGACAAGTCTTTTTTTCCCAGCTGAAGGTGTTTCCTATACCAGCCATAGCCTACATAAAAATCTTTCGATAGAAAATAAGGGATGCTGAACGAATGAGGCAATCCGATAGGTTCCCAATCGGCATCGTTATATTGTGGCTGAGCCGCACCCGCCACATCTCCCTGCTTATATTTCCATAAGCGATTCAACAACGTTGTCTCACGTCCCTTCTCCGAAGTTCGTTCTGACGTAACAGTTCCCCACACATATAATGGCAAAGCCAAAAGGAAAAATAGTAGTAATAGCGTTTTATAGTTCTTCATAATAAAAAAACGGTTATAAAAAATTTCTATTGTTACAAATATAGTTCCTTTTTAGCGAACAGACCTTATTGATATGTTACATAAACTTTCGTTCACGTAACATCACAAGCAAAAATTGATTAAATTATGGTTATTCAGTATCCGATTTGCTTATTGCACATCGTTTTTTTGCCAACTATACACTTCGACTGCACTAACTGTTACAGCGTTACTACACCAATTATGCAGCGTTACTGCATTAACTGTTGCAGTACGAAGAGCTAACTGGGGAAAATATTGTGGATAATAGGGGAAGAAAATAAATTGTATCATAGAAAAAATCATTTGCCGATTAGTAATAAAAAAAACCTGCACTATCTTCGCAGATAATGCAGGCTATTATAAGAAGTAATTAATCTTTCAAATTTCAAAACGAAAGAATTTCCCTTAACTCTTATCAAATAAAACTTGTGTTATTCTTCTCCAGATAAACCTTTCAGGAATCCTTCATAAGTCGGCTTACGATTGTAGTTCAAATCCCAAAGGCCTACAGGCTCTCCTCTTCTCCAAACATTCTTTTCATCCTTACTGTCAGTAGCACACCACTGAGTAATGCCATACTGTTGTTCGACAGGAATAATCTCAAAATATTTGCGGATAATGAATGTATAGAACTCTGCCATCTTTTGTTGTTGCTCAAAAGTCACTTCTTCTGTCTTAAGGCCAGTGCCAAATGCTTTTTCGCAAATACCCATATCCAATTCCGAAATCTTAATCAGTTTACCGCTGGCAGCCAATATCTGGAACATGTTGACAATAGCATCCTCTTGCGCTTTCTGATCAGCCTCATTCAAAATATAGGTAACGTGCATCTGAGTACCAATACCGTCAATCTTCGTCACTCCATCAGATTCCCAAGTTTCAATCCAGTGCACCAAGCTCTTGGCTTTTTTGTTACCGTCGTCCCACCACGATTCCAGATTGTAATCGTTAATAAAGAGCTTCAAGTCGGAAGGATTGCCACCATATTCCTGGAAGTATTGACGGGCTTTAGCGACTACGATACGTACGTAATCTTCGTTACCCAGATAATCCTGCCAATAGAAATTCGTTGTAGGATCACCATTCGATGCAGACTGAAGGTCATAATATCCATCGCCATCAGCGTCGGTTCCAGAAATAGCTTCATTAACTGCATCCCATGCGGTTACATAACCACCAGTAGCTTCCATCATACCCTTGATCCAGTTATCCATGGCCCAAGTAAGGGTGTCTTTCTTTTCTTCAGGAGTCATTTCAATAATCTGTTCACCAGCAACATATCCTTCTCCTTCAGCAGATAGCGATTGATATCCAGCCCAGCTATTCCAACCATCAATATGACCAGCTTCAAAATCTGAATTTGCTATCAAATTCACAGTAGATCCCTCTTCAGTAAGCACTACATCGTCAATATAAATAGTTCCAGCAAAATTGCCAAAATTGAAAGTAAACTTATCAAGCCCACTACCAGCAGGAGTAAACGTTATTGAAGATTCACTCCATGTTGTACCCATTACGATTTCAGGCATATACTCTTGGTTACCACCATTAGTAGACTGTAGGAATATAGAAGAGTTATAAGCATCAGTAGCTTTAACCATACATTTAAATGTATAAGTAACACCTGATTTAAACGGTTCACTTAACTCATACCAAGCTTGTGCAGCCCAATTATCAGCTTGAGCTGTCGGATTAACAAACTTCAAACAATAACCCGCACCCGCTGCTGCTTCTCCTTCAATACTGTATGTAACAGAATGCCAACTATACTTAGCCCAATTACTCAAATCACTCTGTTCAAAATCACCATTCTGAATCAAGTTTTCTTCAGAACCTGTTGCCACTAATTTCAAATCGTCAACACAAAAATCTCCAGCCAACTCACCAACAATCAACTTCACACAATTAACATCTGAAGTTTCAGGAGTATACTTAAATGAATAAGTAGCCCATTCAGTACCAATAGCAGTACCACCATTCACCTTTATATCAACATTAGTTGAAGTCATTAACCACAACTGAAAATTAAATGTAGCAGATGTTTTCGCTCTAAAACTTATTGTGTATTCAGTACCTTGAGCTAATGTTGTTCCACCAGGTAAAGTATAATAGACCTGCCCATCCCACGGATTAGCCTTTGTATCTTGATGTAATAATAAATAATGGCTTTCTTGTGATGGATCAGGCGGAATCACAGTCGGAGCAATCAACGAGTTCAGATACTTGTTGTTCTGCTGTGAATGCCATGCCAGTGTATGTCCATAAATAGTCACACCAGCCATTTGGGCAGCACTTACAAAATTCGATACAGTAGAAAAATTCATTGAACCATTGTCTGATACGCAAGAAGCATACTTCATCTCATTGCCTGCAGTCATCTCATCGAAGTTGGAGACAGCCAGGCTATGCACTTGTGTACCGGCTATGAAGTCATTAGCTCCAAGCGCGATTCCCAACTTAAAGTTAGGATTTGCAGAACGATCTACATACGCCTTCAAAACATCGTAAACATTCAGATATTCATATTGAGCAATACTTACCGGTTTCTCTGTGCGAAAGTCAACGATTTCATCGTCAGCACAAGCAGCGAACAAAGACAAAATTGCCAATGAATTTATAAATAAAAATTTGTTTTTCATACTAGTATACAATTAAATATAAAAACCTCCTTTTAACAAAGAGATAACTAGTTAGCATTATAATTAGGAGTAAATACCTCTAACTTATTGGTACCACGAGTTTGCAACACCAATGTATCTTTGGTAGCAACCTGTTTAAAACCATAGTCTATCTGATAATCCAAATAGATGGCATCACGATCTTTATTCCCCCATGATTTTTTTTCTCCATCTTCCACAAACTTTCCGGTTCCAGAAGCTTTAAGTCCATCAGTACCAGAAACAATAGTACATTCATTGCCATTAAAGGTCAGCAACAAGTCACATGTTACAGCGACACCATTGTTATCTTGTATAGTAACTGGAAAAACGGCAGTAGTAAGCGATCGGGTAGTGACACCACACACTTCATCCTTTTCCACATATTGCTCATGACGGATATTTGTACTCGTCACACCATCAACATTAATCTGATCTACACCACGACGTAGATAAGAACCATGCCAAGGATTCATATACTTCACACAATAAAGAACATAGTCCATCGGTTTCACACTCCAATAAGCAGAATTGGTACGTACGGGTTGATCACCTTCAATCAGCGGAGTACCAGTCAGAATACGATCTGCCCCCGTCTGACTTTTCATCACTACAGGAATTACATAATTATTACTTAAAGCTTTCTCGTCTGCAAAAAAAGCATCTGTAAGTTGCACTTCAACACATCCCCAATGATCTCCATTATACTTAATTTGGTTACCACCCAGCTGATAATAGTTCTCCGGCATGGGTAACACTGGGGAACCATCCTCGAAAGTCAGATTATCACACAGTGTGTTGTCCACAGCAATGTCGACAGTAATATCTCGTCCACCGTAAGCTCCCCCCATAGTAGCATAGATGGCACACTTATGCTGATTATCAAGCGTATTATCCACTATTTCATCATTACCCAGCACAATGGTACGTACCGGATATTGATATGCAAAATATACACTTGTACCTCCTTCATAGTCGGGAAACGTTCTGTCCGCATTTTCACAGGCAGAAAAGAAAAACGCCAATGCACCCAACATCATCAATGATATAACTCTATTTATTTTCATTTTCATTATCTGCATTTTAAAATTCAACATCTTTACCAACCCTTATTCTGTTGTAGATTATCCCACTTCAACATTTCCGAATAGGGTATAGGCCCATAATGCATATAGTCTTGATAGTTACGAATTTCCACATCAATCAATGTGTAAATCAAACCATTGTTTCCTTGTTCAATACGTACACCCTTAGCTGTTTCATTGAGTGGTAAATTCCAGCGACGGATATCCCAAAAACGTTTGTTTTCAAAGCACAATTCAATACGACGTTCGTTACGAATCAGTTCTGTCATCTTATCCTTGTCGTTTTTAATACTTTCCAGATAGGCATCACCATTATCAGTTCCTACACCAGCACGAGCGCGTAAAGCCTTGATAACATCATAAGCACTATAAGTGTTTCCTCCATTTCCAGTAGGTCCCCAAGCATCGTTAGCTGCTTCGGCATAAGCCAAGAAAATTTCAGTGTAACGAATACGCACAGGGAAATGATATTTAGTATTGAGCGAGCTTGGATCAGCACTACAATCTTCGCGTAACAACTTGCGCAAATAGTAACCTGTACGAGTAGACGTACCGATACGATTCAATCCATCGTCTGTTTTATTCTCACTATCAGCATACAACCCAGTAATAATCTTCTTTCCCTTGTATTCACTCTCATTATAAAGAATATATTCTGTCAAACGCGGATCACGATTTGCATAAGGATTATTTGCCGAGTAACCGCTATTGACATCAGTAATTGGGAAACCGTTTGCCATAGGAAATGCATCGACTAGATTCTGTGTAGGGTTAATACGCCCGCTTCCGTAAAGAGTGGGGGGAAAGTTATTCTTCTCCTGTGTTATACCCATGTCCCAGTCTGCATCACCATTAGTTCGATTCCCACGCCACAAAATTTCGGCAGTCACTTCACCCGATCCCATGTTGTCCAATTCGTCTGTATTCATATACCAAGTATTTCCCCTCGGATCAATGCCACTAATGCCCCCAATACGATTGAGCACAGTAGCAGCATAGTTAGCAGCCATCTCCGAAGTTACTCCTGAACCATCACGATAAGCGGGACTAGCAGCCAATAAAGCTACCTGTGCTTTAAAAGCTTCAGCAATTCGCTTCGTGATACGCCCACGCTGATAGGTACCGAAAACGAGGTTGTACCCCCCCATCTCAGCTCCAATCTGTTGATACTTAACAGGCAGTTCTGCATTACTGCTAATATTGGCATAATCCAGTGGTAAAAGATCAATAGCTTTATCCAGATCCTCAAAAATATAGTTTACACAATCGCTAAAAGTATTACGAGGCAAGTTAAATTCAGAATCCTTATCTTCTGGTTCAAATACCATCGGTACACCCAATAACTGCCCATCTGCTGTCCATCCACCATGAGCTTGCAATAAATAAAAATTGTTCAACGCACGCAATGCATACGCTTCACCGCGTAATTTATCAATGTACATTTGATTAGTAGATGTTGTAGCCGACCATTGCACTTGATCTACAATACTTAAAAAAGTATTGAGATACTGAATGGTCGCCCGACGAGCTTGCCATTGTTCCATAGGATTGTTACTTGAAGACCAAGCACCAAGTGCCATCTTCGAATAATTACTAGTCAAATCATTCGTCACCGCATCATCCGTCGCCACATCACTTACACTAGAATTATCATAAGGAAGCATCGCATAGCCATACCCCAATAAACCCGAAGCATAATTAGGATCAGAAAACATTTCTTCAATACCACGGTTATTCTCTTGAGCAGGCTCAAACATGTCTTCACAAGCTGAAAGAGTAGCCAAAAGCGCTGTAGATAACAAAATATTTTTTAGTTTCATCTCATTCTTTTTTTAGGTTAAAATACTGCTTTCACACCAATATTATAATATCTGCTTTGAGGAGCACTACCAACATTCAATTCCATGTGCTCACGTTCCTTAGAGATAGTAAGCAGATTAGCTCCACTAACATAAGCTGAAAGCGCCTTAACAAATGAACCACGCAAAAGTTTCTTAGGTAAATCGTAAGTAACTTGAATTTTAGCTAAATCGAATCTGTTAGCTTTATACATCCAAAAATCCGAAGTACGGAAGTTTTGACTTGCATCAAGTGTAGACAAACGTGGATAAGTAGCGGTAGCAGCAGTTTCTTCTGTCCAACGATCACGTACAACAGCTGAATATTTGTCTTCACCATCTACCCAATAGTAAGAACTATTTTTCACACCGTAACTTCCAAAACCTCCGGTAGCCAATGCAAAGAAAGTAAAGTCCTTCCACTTAGCAGTAAGGTTAATACCCAATGTAAAGGGTGAACCATACCAACCACCTTTACCCAAATAAACTTCATCTTTTTCATCAATAATATTATCACCATTTTGATCAATATACTTAATGTCACCAGGACGAATTTTTCCAAGTTTAGATTGGTCAGCCCAGCTGTTAATTTCTTCTTGGCTTTGGAACAGACCGGCACTTTGGTACCCCCATATACCATCAACAGGTTTACCCTCACGATAACGGTATGCATCATCATAGATTTCATCACGCTTCGTAGCTTTAGTATCGTAATAAGTGCCAGATATACCTAATGACCAATCCACTTCACCAATACGTTGATTAAGATTCACACTGAAATCAAAACCGACACGACGATTATTATTATAATTCAATATCGGCAAAAATGAAGCAGCAGGGTAACCTGTACTCAGATACGATGGATAGAACGTTGGACTCTTGATAGGATAACCTTCTGTTGAATTTATAAAAAATGAAGCATCTGCCGTAACTAGTTTGTTCCACAAAGAAGTACGAAGATTAACTGACAACTCCTTACGCTTAATAAAACTTAAGTCATCATTCTGCCCCTTGGTCGAAAATGTATATTTTCCAGCAGAACCATCATACCAACCATAGCCATCAGCCTGCGTCCAAACTCCTTCATAAAGATAAAATTCGTTGCCGTCTACCACCAAATCAATATCTTGATTCAAAATACTACCCGAAATGCTCAACATCATATCATCTACAACAGGAGAATCTTTTAAAAATTCTTCCTCACTCAAGCGCCATCCCAAAGTCAACGAAGGTGATAATGCATTACGATGACCCGGAGCCAACTTAGCCGAGTGAATCAATGCAGCACCAAAGTCTGCATAGTAACGCTGCTTGTAGTTATACCCTGCCTGCAACGCCAGATTAGCATTGCTAATACGATGATATTGCGCCGAAATAGTCTGTTGATAGCCATTAACAATAAACATTGCCGACACATTGTGATCTTTATGGAATGTATTCTGATAATTAAATTGACCAGTAAATGCAATTGTCTGTTTGTCAGTACTTCCACTGATATTCTGCGTGGCAGGACGTTCATCCAATCCCTCTTTGGTCAACCCTACAATCACATCTTTACCATTGTAATTAGACCAAGTAGGAACAAAAATGGCATAATTGTTGTCAAACGAAGTCGTATATGAGGTGGCATAGTCAACTGCAAACATAGCCTTGAACGAAAGGCCTTTCAACAATTTGTTAAGATCAATATCCACACCTGTATCAAACTGGAATTGACGGCTTGTCCACTTACTGCTTCCTGCCGCGTAAACATCAGCAAAAGCGTTGGTTGGATTTGCTTGTGTACCACCTAAAAAATATTTACCATCAATAATATTTCCCGAAGTACTCAACAATTCCCACGCCGCTGTAGCATTTGGATCTATCATGTCCAACGGAATCAACGGAGCTGCATATTCCGGGAAATTAGGACGGGCAGTCGCAGCGGCACTCCAATAATCTCCTTTAGCACTTTTTGAATTATAAAAAGTTGCATTTGCGTTAATATATGCGTTGATAAAACTATTGATATTGACATCTACATTACCACGCACATTAAAACGATCGGTCATATTGTTTTTTGCCTCACCAAAATTTAAGTAATCCCCGTTACGATAGTAGCTTACGTTACTGTAAAAATGAGCCCGTGTACCACCGCCCGAGATTTCAGCAGTTACCTCAGAACGATTATATGCTTTCTTTACATAATCCGACGAGTAATAATTGATATCTGGATAACGATAGGGATTCAAACCAGAAGCATGATTATAAATCTGAACATCCGTATATCGTGGCTCCAACCCATCATTGGTACGTGCTTCATTATAAAGTGTCATATACTCAGCAGCGCCCAAATATTCAGGAAAACTCTTAGCTACATTAAAGCCTGTATTAGCACGTACAGTTACATCAAGCCCTTCTGTCTTTCCACGCTTGGTAGTAATACAAATAGCCCCTTTGGCAGCTTTGCTACCATAAAGCACTACAGCTTGCGCTCCCTTCAGAAAAGAAATCTGGGCAATTTCAGAAGGCATCACATTATTGGCATCACGAGGTACTCCATCGACCAATACCAAATAACCTGCATTGTCCGCATCCATGCCCCAAAGAGAATTACCATTCCAACCTCCTACATAACCTTGCATGTTGTCCAAACTGTAAGTATTATAATTTTTTTCAGTCAGTTCCTCCATATTGACAACAGAAACTCCACCCAACAGGTCTTTTTGAGCTACTTTTCGAAAAGCCACCTGTACCATCTGATCTTGTTCTATAGCCAATGAATCGGTTTCATTCCCCAAAGTAATCTGCGCTTCTGCCCAAAGCGGAGAAGCGACAATCATGGCGCAGAGAATGAATCTAGTTTGTATATATTTCATTAGTTTACTCATTTATGATTATACATATAGTGTTTTTCAAGTTCATTTCCACATTACCACCCCGGATTCTGATTAAACTCGGGATAAAGATAAACATCATCATCGGGAAATGGGAACCAATAATGCTTTGTTCCGAATACACGCTTTACAAGTAAGACATGACGGAAATTTGCCACTTCAGCATCAGCAGGATCATTATTCTTATAGAAATCATCACTTTCCACACGGTCAAATTCCACTGCATATTTCTCTGTATAAGGCGATTCACTAAGTAATAACCAGCGTTGTAGGTCATTAAAGCGGAAGCCTTCCATTGAAAGTTCAACAGCACGTTCACGACGAATCTCGTCCATAAACTTATTTTTATCAGCAACATAAGAATCGCCTACAGTACCTGCTCCACAACGTTCACGAATGGTATTCACGGCATCAAGTGCAGTCTTAGAGAAATTAGAACTCTTCCCCGAAGCACCACCAAAAGCAGCACAAGATTCTGCATACATCAGATAGACATCAGCCAAACGCATATAAGGAAGATATGAATGCAAAGCACTACCCCAATCATATTCCTTATCACCTACATTACAAGTATGGGGAATCAGCTTTTGGAAGAAATATCCAGTACGACTACCTAAGTCGTCAGAACGCATCGCACCACCACTACTTGAAAGGTTTAGGTAAGCATATGGCTTCTGAGCATCATTCAGTTTATCTTCAGCCAGCACATAATGGAAACCATCGAACACGATATCATGATAAAAACGTGGATCACGGTTTTTAAAAGGATGAGTAGGATCAAAACCTGAGTTCGGATCATCTAAGGGCAAACCATTGGCCATACCGTACATAGCTACCAAATTTGCGGTCGGAAGATGAATGATAACATCGTGCTCTACTAAACCTGCAACTTTCGGTCCCCATAACTTAGACATATTCCAATTGGTATTATTACCATCGGCAGAGCCAGAACTTCCTGATGGGCCACGGAAAATAGCTTCTACAGATCCAGGCATCTGCCAATTCTGACGACGAGTATAAAATATATCTGAAAAACAAGTCCCACTACCACTCTTTTCATGGTCATAAATATTCGAATAATTATACCCAGCCAACGCGTACTGTGTTTGTCCACTTTCCACCAAATTCAGCAATTCACCAAATGCTTCAGCAGCTTTCTGACAATATGCCTCATCATAATTATAGGTTTGAGTTCCACCCAACTGTGCACCATTCTTCATCAACGGACTACCTGCCCACAAATAATTCTTTCCAAGATAACCTAATGCCATAATCTTATTGATACGAAGCTGGTTCTTTCCAACCGTAACCAGACCAGGTGCAGTTGTATCCCAATCAATAGGAAGTAACTCTGCGGCACGTTGGAAATCAGCAGCCGCTTTATCAGCACATTCCTGATAAGACAGACGAGGCAAAGTAAGTTCCTGAGTTGCATCAAGTACTTGATCAACATAAGGCAGACCTCCCCAATATGCCATCATTTCAAAATGCCACCACGCACGGAAAAAATAAAGCTGACCAGCAATAAGGTTACGCTCTTCCTCCGTACCAACCATTTTGTCCAAATTAGCAAGACCGATATTACACTTACGAATACAATACCAAGCATGCCCCCACAAAGAATGTTGAAAACTATCAGTAGAAGTAGGATTGTTGGTACCAGTTTTCAACCAACACTGTCCATTGGTTTCCCAAGAACGAAAATTCCCTAAATCAACCTGATTAGTCATATGTGCATTACCCAACGAATTGAAAAGTTCGTCATCTCCCCAGTTCCAGGAAGTACAATAGTTACACTTTTCTTTATCAGGAATACAATTATAGATTTCTTCAACAAATCCTTGAAAATTACGAAAATCCTTAAAGGCATCCTCTTGTTTGACTGTAGCTTCAGGACTTTTGTCCAAATAAGCCTCACACGCAGTCATGCCACATCCCAATGCGAGCGACAGAAGTGCAGTATATATATATGTATATCTTCTTTTCATCTTATATAATCTTATAATGTGAATTTGATACCCAAGTTATAACGTTTCACGGTAGGATAAGCACCCAAATAACCTGCACCAGAAAGGTTAGCTTCACGGTCATCAGGCATACGAGTCCACAGCCACAAATTGTTACCATTGAGGTAGATTTTCAAGTTATCAATGCCAAGTTTCTTTACCCATCCTTTGGTCCAAGTATATGCCACCTCGACATTTTTCAAACGTATATATGATCCATCATACAAATACTGCGTACCGTCATAATAAGTAGGCTTAGAATTCCAGCGAGGAACTACAACATCTGCATCCGGCGTGTTCTTCGACCACCAGGTACCCGTATCATATACTGTATTCAAATTGCTTGCCAAGCTGGTAAGACCCACATCACGAGTAACATTAGTCACACCGTAGAATTGAGCAAAAGCACTAAATCCTTTCCATTCAAATCCTACTGTAGCATTGAAGGTATTCTCAGGTGCACTCGTATAGCCCCAAGGAACCGAATCCTTACTGTCAATTACACCATCACCATTATAATCTACAATGTAATAATCACCCACTAACTTTTGTGAATCACTGGAATCGTGAATTGGACTACCATATAATTGATCGTAGTTCTGAATAAAACCTGCATCAATGTAAGAATAATACTGATTTACACTATGACCTGCTGCTTTTTGATAAGCAGGACGTAATGCCTGATCATCTTTAACAAGAACTTTATTACGAGCATGAGTCATATTAAAGTTACCCCAAAGACGTAATCCATTAGCAAACATTTTATTCACACGCAATTCTAACTCATAACCAGTAGTACGAATCTTACCTTTATTAATCGAAGGAGGGGTTCCACCAAAATAAGAAGGTATAGAACGATCACCACCAAAAACAAATATATTAGAACGAGTATCACGGAAGAACTCCAAACTACCAGCAAACAAGCCATCAAGGAATGAATAATCAACACCCAAGTTCAGTTTCTTTACAACTTCCCATTGGATGTTCTCGTTTCCGATAGCAGACTCATACCACCAAGTGTAGATACTCTCGGCATGATTCAAATCTATACGTGTATGGCCACCATATTTCCATGAATCCATATACAACCAACGACGTGATTCATCGAAAGGATCACCCAACTGGTCAGATCCAATCTCGCCATAAGAAGCACGAATCTTCATCATATCAAGAATATGCTTTTCACGTAAAAAACGCATAAAGGGTTCTTCGCTAATCATCCAACCTATTGCCCCAGAATTAAAAAATGCAAAACGATTCTCAGGACTGAATTTTTCAGAACCGTTATAAGCACCATTATACTCAACAAAATAACGGTCTGCCCAATTATAGGTCACACGGAATGCCCAATCCTCACGATAGGTAGGCATCACACTTCCTCGCGCATTCTCCTGACGGCTAAACAATCCCATCCCCGTCAGATTGTGTCTATTAAAGCTGCGTGCCCAACTCAATTGTGCCTGATAATAAAGATTACGTACTGTTTGTCCGTTATCCACCGAACCTGGTTGTGTAGACCAATTAACCCCTTGTGTCCAGTCAAATCCCTGATTAGTATCATATGAATTCTTCCATACTACTTGACCTGTCTCAGGATCAATCCATTTAGACTGAGAATCGTTATTCAAATCGTTAATACCACGGTTGTTTTCTACAAACTCGTTATCCCATGAAATAGTTGCACGAGCTGTGAGCCCTTTTGTTATAAACGAAAGATCTTGTTCCAAAGTAAAGTCTGTATTAATGCGAGTCGAAGTAGTCTGCATGGTACCTCCAATAGAAATATTCTGCACCGAGTTAGTTGTATTTGATACTTTCGGATACATACCCCAACTTCCATCCGAATATTGTGGTAAAAAAACATCAGGTGGAATATTATAAACTCCAGACCATTGCTGCCCAATCTGCCATTCTGATTGACTTGCATTAGTCCAAGGAGCCTTACGGATACCATTCGAACCAGCCAAATTAATTTTCAACACAGTAGTTTTTGTTATATTAAAATCAAGATTGCTTCGTACATTAATACGATCATAACCATAACCAGAATTATAACCACGCCCATTATCATAAACACGAAAAAGGTCACCTTCATGCACATAATCAGCCGAAGCAAAATACTTTACAAACTTTGTACCACCGCTAATATTAATATTAGCATTGTAAGACATTGTATTATCTTTAAACAGAGCCTTCTGCCAATCAACGTTAGGATAACGTTCACGTTGCTCCACTGTAGTCTGATTACGATAATTCTCTATAAAAGCTTGAGGACGAATGTCAGCCCATGACTGAGGTGTCAATGCTAACTCATGCTCGATAGCGACATTACGAAACATCAAAGCATCATAAGAATCATATTTATTAGGAAGTTTAGAAGGTGACTTCAAAGTTGCATTAAAACCAACATCAATTTTAGCACTACCTTCCGAACCGCGTTTAGTAGTAATCAAGATCACACCATTAGCACCCTTTACACCATAAACAGCAGTAGCTGAAGCATCCTTCAATACAGAAATAGATTGTACAGATGTAATATCCACCGAACTCATAGGACGCTCGATACCATCAACCAACACCAAAGGATCTTCATTATTATTCCAAGAACTGGCACCACGGATAGTTATTTTCGGATCTTCTTCACCAGGCATACCTGTACCTGTAGTAGTCACAACACCAGGCAAATTACCTGTTAATGCTGCTCCAATGTCACTCACACCAGCAGCACGTTCCAAAACTTTACCAGTCGTCTGTGTAATAGCTCCAACCACTGATGCTTTCTTCTGCTGTCCATAGCCAACCACAACTACTTCTTCCAACTGTTGTGAATCATCTTCCAAAGTAACTTTAATCAAATTAGTTGAAGTAGCCTTTACTTCCTGTGACTTCATACCTACGAACGAAACTACAAGAGTGGTGTTTTCACTGGGCACGGTCAACACAAAATTACCGTCTATATCTGAAATCGTACCTATTGATGTATTACCTTTAACTACGACCGAAGCCCCAATAACCGTTTCACCAGTACTGTCGAAAACGGTTCCCTTCACCGTTATTCCCTGCTGGGCCATTGCTGTAACGCAACTGAAAAGCATCAAAAGGAACAGGTAAGGAATTTTTTGAATACTAAATCTTACATTTTTCATTACCATTAGTTTAAGATGTTAATAATTACATTCTCATTTTTCTACAGCTATTACTTACAAACAGCATGCTAACCATCATCATAGTGTTTTTCCATAATCACATTGTTATTGCTTAATACTATTAATAATTAAATAATTCACCTGAAGAGCTACTCTGAACATGAAGATGATTACTATAATATTGTTACAGAAATCACACTTCAACCATACAAAGCTCTTTTTCTGCCACAAATCTATTAAATGATTTTTAAACGATTATTCACGCTTGTTACATCTTCTTTCATGTACGTTACATTACATTTTTCGTCATAAATCACTTTTTTGATTATGTAACATTATTATTAGATTACGTAATGTTATAAAACACAACTATCTGTATATAAGCATTTTACAAAAATCATTTTTGAAGCTGTAGAGATGCCACAAAAGTCCAGATTTTAACAACATACAAAAAAGTGTAGCGGTAAACAGAAATGTAAAAATGTAACGTACAGAAAAATAAATGTAACGTACGTGCAAATATGAAGGAAACAAAATTATCCGTTCCCGAGGAGTAGCTGCAAGTATTGAATAAGCAAAAAGATAAAAGGGGGAGAA
>NZ_JAULLJ010000048.1:0-18965 GCF_030518095.1 Bacteroides sp. ET489 | reverse complement strand
GATCATAAAGAACAGCTGTCTGAGTATTTTCCCAGAAGAATGAAATTAGTTATATTTAAACTTTACAAACATTAGATATTAAGCATGGAAAAAAATAATTATTTACCTTTCTGTAGGTATTATAAAGGTGAGGAAGAGAACCCTTACAAAAATGGGGATAAAAATCTATTTTGGTTTTATGAAGAGAAATGGATTACGTTAAGTATTAATAAAGATGATATGCTTGGTGATATGCTTGATGAATATATTTCTGCTGGGCTTTCAGAGTTTAACATGATGGATGATACACCGATCACACTAAAAGCTCTTTTATTTAATCGTTATTGTCACTGGTATGGCGGATATGGATTAATCGAAGATGCAAAAGCTTTTAAAAAGTTTTATTTGAACAGTTATAAGAAAGAGGGGTAATCGTTTCTTTCCTTTTGTTGCTTTTTAAATTAGTATCTTTGAACCATTGGAGACAACGCCTTTGCAGTAGCCATCGCACAGAAGTTGTTGTGATTTGCTTTCAAATTAGTATCTTTGAACCATTGGAGACAACTATACCATGCATAAAAAAGTATGGTTACGTTGTGATTTGCTTTCAAATTAGTATCTTTGAACCATTGGAGACAACCCGGGAAGTTCAACTACTGAACAGAATCAGGTTGTGATTTGCTTTCAAATTAGTATCTTTGAACCATTGGAGACAACTAAGGACAAATCTAAATAGTAACTATTATGGTTGTGATTTGCTTTCAAATTAGTATCTTTGAACCATTGGAGACAACGCCATAATAGTTGTTATTAAGAGTTAGCTAGTTGTGATTTGCTTTCAAATTAGTATCTTTGAACCATTGGAGACAACGGTATTATTAACCCTTTCGCATGTATGTCGTTGTGATTTGCTTTCAAATTAGTATCTTTGAACCATTGGAGACAACTGAGCATCAGAAATAGTTGGATCTGGTTCAGTTGTGATTTGCTTTCAAATTAGTATCTTTGAACCATTGGAGACAACAGTTAATTACGGGCACCATTGCCGCGGCGTGTTGTGATTTGCTTTCAAATTAGTATCTTTGAACCATTGGAGACAACTCCAACAGAATGGACAATAGATTACCCACAGTTGTGATTTGCTTTCAAATTAGTATCTTTGAACCATTGGAGACAACATAAGGTCGTCTTTACTTGGCAGCAGGTGGTTGTGATTTGCTTTCAAATTAGTATCTTTGAACCATTGGAGACAACGGTTGGATGTCTGCTAAAGGAGCTGGTAGTGTTGTGATTTGCTTTCAAATTAGTATCTTTGAACCATTGGAGACAACTACATGTCCGGACGTACATATGCGATGCGTGTTGTGATTTGCTTTCAAATTAGTATCTTTGAACCATTGGAGACAACAGCAAAGAGCAAAGGATATGTGGGATTACAGTTGTGATTTGCTTTCAAATTAGTATCTTTGAACCATTGGAGACAACCATACATCATAAAATCACGTTTATAACTGTGTTGTGATTTGCTTTCAAATTAGTATCTTTGAACCATTGGAGACAACCCGTTAGCCGCATCCCTTACGTCCTCATCGTTGTGATTTGCTTTCAAATTAGTATCTTTGAACCATTGGAGACAACGACAAGCCATGGATTCGCGAAACTTGGGAAGTTGTGATTTGCTTTCAAATTAGTATCTTTGAACCATTGGAGACAACAATGTATGACAAATTAAAAATAGAATTCTAGTTGTGATTTGCTTTCAAATTAGTATCTTTGAACCATTGGAGACAACTTTGAAGAATGCGGATATAAATACTTCTATGTTGTGATTTGCTTTCAAATTAGTATCTTTGAACCATTGGAGACAACTTGCTTATGACGCAGCTATCGCTAGCACAAGTTGTGATTTGCTTTCAAATTAGTATCTTTGAACCATTGGAGACAACACAGTCAGGTGACGTTCACCATCACCCCGAGTTGTGATTTGCTTTCAAATTAGTATCTTTGAACCATTGGAGACAACTTCTCCGCTTGCTGCCCGCTGCATCAGGAGGTTGTGATTTGCTTTCAAATTAGTATCTTTGAACCATTGGAGACAACGCACGAAGTCACCATACGGGCGAGAACTCAGTTGTGATTTGCTTTCAAATTAGTATCTTTGAACCATTGGAGACAACTGATGAGGCCCTCCACTTCGATGGTCTGGGTTGTGATTTGCTTTCAAATTAGTATCTTTGAACCATTGGAGACAACCGAGGTAAGAAGGCATGAAGGCCGGGGCTGTTGTGATTTGCTTTCAAATTAGTATCTTTGAACCATTGGAGACAACAACCAATTAGATTTATCAGATAAACCATTTGTTGTGATTTGCTTTCAAATTAGTATCTTTGAACCATTGGAGACAACAGACTATTCACAATTGTTTGTATAACAATGATTTGCATAGGAGTTTAGAAATAAAAAAGAAGGTTTCCAAGAACAAATAATCCCACCGAAAGTGGGATTATTTGTTTTCAAAAAAGTTCTAATTGCTGACCTGGAGTGTTTACAGGCTGAGGTTTCTTGCCAAAAAACAACTCAAGATTACCAAACTGCTTGTCGGTAATACAAAGAATACCGACTTTACCATACTCTGGCAAAAATGATTTTACTCGTTTGATGTGAACATCCGCATTTTCGGAGCTCGCACAGTGACGAATATAAATAGAAAACTGAAACATGGTGAAGCCATCTTTCTGTAATTTGTTCCGAAAATCAGTAGCAGCCTTTCGGTCTTTTTTCGTTTCGGTAGGCAAATCAAACAATACCAGTACCCACATAACTCGATATTCACTGATTCGGGTTGTCATTTCTCTGGATAAGTTATCCGCCTCAATTCACCGTCGAAGCACTTGTATAACGAAGAGGTAGTTTGACTTACGGCTACCATCAACGGACTTCGTTTGCCTTCTATGAAGACATCCAATGTGGGAATGGATAACAAGCGAGTCTTTAGGTTTTTGGTCAATTCGGTCTGTACTCCAAATTCAACTATTAATTGACACACAAGTTCGTCTACATACGGGCGATAGGGTTCCATGATGTCGTCAGCCAAGCAATAGGCGTTGTAACGGTTGTGATGATGAATGCCCAGCGTAGGCAGCAAACCGCTAATCACCAGCGAACGCGCCACGATAGCGCGTAATATAGCATAGCCGTAGTTCAGCAAATGATTGGGAGGAACTCCGTCGCGTGCCCTTACAAAACCTTCGATTTGAGGAAAAAGGTTTTTCCAATAATAGGCAGCTGCTCTGGCTTCCATATTGTCGGTATCACCGCTTTTTACGCTTTCTGCCCAAACACGCATGCACTTTACTTCTATGCCAGCATGGCTGGAAAGAACAGAAGCCTGGTTGTTGATCTTTGCCCTGATAGTTTGTTGCCACAACTGTTTTTTCAATGGTAGAGAAGCATCGAGTTGCTTGCGGAAACGTTCGTTTTGTGTGGTATGCCCGCACAAAGGCAGAAGCAATCCTACAGGCATGCTCTGTCGGTCGCAGGTGATGACGGCACACGAATTGGCCAACAACGCTTCCAGTACACCTGTTGTTAACGTTATACGGCGATGGTCGAGTACTACTACACCGATGTCCTCTATCGGTTTGGTCACTTCTGCCTGTCGTTTCAGCATATCGGGTATGTCAGAATCGACTTCCACTTCGAGTAACTTGATAACAAGTTGCTCGTTACGTAAAGACAAGTAGGCTGGATTGCCAAAATACAATGTTTTCTTGATCATATTCAATATTCACCTACAGATACAATCCGTCCAATGTGATTGACACGGACTTTTACTATTCCTACTATACCTCCCAAACCACAACGTTTCCAAGTCATATCTTTTAAATCTTTTCTATCCTCAACTGTTGTCTCCAAATGGTGTCTGAAAAAATAATCTTTGATAGTAAACTTCTGTACTCTAAATAGGTTTGGACTTATCAAGGCGTAATTACTTTCATCAGTCAAATCTATTTCTTCGGGATTGAAACCTGTCACAGGATTAGGGAAGACAAAATACTCATTCTGCTTCATTGTGAACAAGAACTGCCATCCATCTTCCTTACGATATTCCCTATCTATAACAGGTAATCCCAAAGAAGTTCTTGCTACGGCTTCGTAGAAAGAAACGACAACTTCCTGTAAATTGCCTTCTGTATCGCGATATATGGCTACATGATGATTGTTGCCGGTATTTACGAAATCGACAGGTTGCTTTCTGCCGGAAGCATCAAGCATTATATGTCCACCTACATTTTTCTTATCATGTAGTGCAATGGCATTGCTAACTCCCGTAATTGCAACACGTTTGATGGTAATGCCTTTGACTTTATTCAGGTAAATAGGATTCTCATCGAGATTAACAAATGCTTTCTTCGGATCACCTCCATACTCTTGCAGGCGTTTTTCCAATACTTTCCGTACCTTCGCATCAATTACTTTATCTACATTTAAATCAGGTGCCACCGCTTTACGAATGGTGTAGAGTGTTTCTGTTACAACCGTTTTTACTTTTAAAGGTACTTCTGTTCGAGTATTCTTCAAATAAAGGGGATTTTTGTCCAATGCGTTCTTACCTGTAAAGGCTTTCTTAGCATCGCCTCCAAATGCTTCGAGCCTTGCCTGTAACGCCTCCCGATAACGGAGGTTTGCCACTTTGGCAATTTGTTCACTATTAAAGTTTCCGCCCACTTTCTCCAACTTCGTCACATAACGATGTATAGAGCCATAAATGGTCTCGTTGTGCAGTTGTCCGCGCGGAGTAAGTTGTACTTTAGCCTGATGTCCACTTCCCCTACGAGCCTTGTTGACATTGCGGGTAACCACCTTATTTTTTGCTTTGATTGAAACTAAGATATTTTCCAACTGTCGTTTAGCCTCGTTTCTAAATTCCTCAAAAGGCATTACGAAACGTAATTTGCCATGGCTGTCTCTATAAAGTTCTTTCTGTTCGATGGCATATATACTTCCCGATTTGTCGCTACGTGCATTCAGGTTGTTCAGATATTGAATAAAACTATGTTTGGTAAAGGCGATAGTTAGTGCATCCATCGCATGGTGACGGTGGTCGTTACGTTTGGTCCATTCCTTGATACGTCGGATTTTTCGTCCGTCTTTATCGTTCCATTCTTCTGTTAGACCTTGTTGAGCGTATTTATTCCAATTTAGTTCTTGCATGACGTCCACCAGTTGCCAATCCTCGCGTAAGCGGTCGGTCACTGAACCTGTAGTAGAAACGACCATGGGTACTATATCTTCTAGTATTTCACGTGCTTTGCGGGCAATGTATTGTGTGTCCCGCAAATCACGATTGATAAAATCTTTAGGGATATCTTCTTGTTTCATTAGCAGTTTATCATGCTTGGATTTACTAATAGCACCTATTATCAAGAGTTCGTCAACTCGCTTCTTATATTGTGCAGCTCCATTTTCCCCCTGCTTAGTCACGACATAATCCCAAGCCGTTTGATTGCTCTTCTCAATGTTAATCGAGCGGTATTCTAATGTTTTGTTGGAGAAAGAATCATCAAATAGACGGGCTTGTGGGAGTATGTGTTCAATATCCACTTCCTTGCTGAAAAGTTTTTCCCGAGGAATATAAGTGTCTGAATATAAGGTTTTATATCCATTGTTCTTCAGTTCACAATATAGTTTGTAGCGTACAATATCATTACGGCTTACATGTTGGATTCCAAACTCTTTATTCAGGATTTCTTTTATTCGTTCATGTTCTGAAGTAGCTTTGTTGATAGCAGCAGTCATTTCTTCACGTTCCTTAGCGCTTTTCTTCAATTCACGCGCCATTTCTATACGGATTTCGTCGGGTTTACCATATTCATTGATTACTGCATTGACCACATTAATCATCTGATTAAGGATTTTCTCGACAACGGGATTACGAAGGCTGTTGCGGGGTAGAAGTTCAAGATGGTTTTTAAAGATTTTCTGTTCTAATTCCTCTTTAGTCAGCGAACGTCTTGAATGTTTGTACCCAGCATATTCGCAAGATAAGCTATATTCGTTTCCTGCACGCATGTGTGGCAAAATCCGGCGGATGGCTTTAGCACTTAGGTTACCATAATCCGGCTGGAAAGTAATGCCAGACAATACTTTAGCATATTCTTTCTCGCAATGCAATAAATTTGCTATTTTTGACACTAGTCCGTCTGTGCCTGTTACAGAATTATCTCCTTCATACGAATAGAGTAAGTGCCATAAACGGTAAGCATCCTGCTTTTCAAGTGCTTTACCCTCAAGTCCAGAATCAAAGTGCAAAACAGAAGTATTAAAGCCAAGCCCTTCAAACACTCCTTCGACAATAGACATTACTTCCGAGGATGGCATTTTGGAGAAAACATATTCGCCATGACCAGTCATGGCAATAATGGTCTGAAAAGCAGTAAACAAGGTTGCTTGTGTTACATTTCCTTCAATGCTATCATAATTTAAGTCTAATCCTTTCGGTTTTTGATAAAGTAACTTTAAGGCTTCCGTCTTAGATAGCTTGCTTTTGATTGTAAGTTCTGAAAATAAAGTTTCCTTTTCATCCAACTCCAGAAAGCGTTCGTCGCCAGTAGTCTTATCTTTCACTTTCAGATTGTTGAGGACATGCCAAATTTTGAATTCTTGGAATAAAGGAGACGACTTGGGACAAACTTTGGCTCCTATCTCTATAGAGCGGGTTTTTCCATCTTTTATTACTTCGATACAATGTTTTTCTAACTCACAACAGGCTACCAATTCTTTCTGGCTCTTTAACGGACGTTGGTAGAAGATAATAACATCACGCAACATTTTCTTTCTGTCTTTCGTAAGTTCAGGATGATACAATGCCTGTCTTTCCCAAATTGCCTCAAACTCATTTAGATAATCTTGACGATAAAATACTTCATTTTTTACACTGAAATGAGAATCTTTGTCCAGCTTTGACATCAAGAACTGTCCTACAGTTTGCTTGTTGAAAAACAGTTTTTTGCTGCGGTCGCTGATGGCTCCTAAATAACCGCTGGATGCATTAACATCTTTATTGACATCGCATAAGGCAGCTGCCACATCTTCGATATCAAGGCGTTTCTTTAAGGCATCGGTTCGTCTGCGATAGGCCTGTAGCCGTTTGTCTTTTTCCTTATTGTCGGCTGTAAAGAGATTGTATTGTTGCTTAAAAAGTTTAGATGTTCCTTGAGCGTTCTTTCCACGTACAAGTTCTTTGAATTGAGGAGTTAAAATGTCTGGATAGTAAACACTTTGACAATTCCATATTCTGTCGAATTCATTTAATAAATCTGAACGATAAAAGGCTGGCACATATTTTTTCCCTTTGGAAAGTAAGGAATAAACATATTCGCCAGGTGTCATATCATTATGATACAAATCCATAGCTATTTCCATGCTGTCAATAAGTTGTCCCTCATCAGAAGACTTAACTTTCCTACAACTTTTGTAGCCACGTTTCTTGTTGATCATGAGCAGAACTCGCCCTAATTCTTCCAAAGAAATTTCTTCAGTAACAGCTTTTGCTCGCAGACGGTAGGTCTCAAAAGTTGTATGATTACCCCACTCATATAGCATGGTATCTGAATCTATCCAACCATATTCTCTCAAGCATTTTATAAGATAATCTCTTCGCAATTTATATCGCTGGAGATTGCGGCGTGCATTCCGTTTTAATGTTCTGGCAGCATTGGTAGGAATACTTTTTCCTATTTCAAAATTTTTTTGTTCGTCAACTGTCAGTGGATTGACTCTTACTCCCAATTTTACAATGGAGGATTTTTCATCGGTGTTTTCTGCTTCATTGACCAAAGCCCAACCAATACTATTGGTACCTAAATCTAACCCTAATATTCTTTTCATGGTAATGGAAATCTTTATATCTGCCACAAATTTACAAAAATAAATGATAAATCACTTGCTAAATGCTTTTTTCTTTGTATATTTGCCATACTAATTTGAAGCAACTCACAATAAGGATTATTCCGTTGTGAAAACATTAGGTTACCCCTCGGCCTTTAACGGGGGGATTTTTTATTTCTGCCTGTTTGGGTTGAAATAGTGATTGCATCTACGCGTTCTCTTCCGCACTTGCATGGCTCGCGAGAGACACCAGTGTGGAAGACGAGCCGCACTTGTGTTTCTCGCGTGGGACACTTGTGTGGTTCGTTAGCCTTGCAAGTGAGTGAAAATGTCCATATGATGTCGGTGAAAGGTGATTAGTTGTTGTCTGAAAGAGAACGTATAAGTTTCACTGCCCTTTGAACTTTGTTTCCTGAAATTACTTTTACCGCTTTATTGCTTTCATTGCATTGATAAACAGAAGAATATAGTGAAACATACCTTTCACAATTGTTGGGTATTCGCAAACAGTTGTGTTTTCCTGAATTAGAAAGGTGAAATTGTTTTTGAAACATAGCTTTCACCGGAAATCCCTTATAACGAGCCATTTGCAAGGAGTTGAAAGCGTGAAGGCATTTTCGGTGAAAAAGGATAAAATGTAGGGGGAAAGCACAAGCTGTATTGTGTGATAGGGAAGGCAATGCTGTTGTGAAAACAATATGATGCAGGATAAAAAGCTATGCAATATTGATAGCCATAATATCCTTCTTTAAGAACGTAAAGTCCCTCTTTAGCTTTCTAAAGAGGGACTTTGTGTGTTGAATAACCGTTATTGGTTTATGTCTGCTTTCATCAAGGGAAGAAAGCAGTTGAAATGTTAAAAGTTAGTTATGGATTTTGAACAGAATTCTATATTCATAATTCATTATCATTTCTTCAACCATCTATCCAGCCATTCGAAGAATACGCGCTGCCACAGCACACCGTTCTGTGGTTTCAGCACCCAGTGATTTTCGTCGGGATAGATAAGAAGTTCGGCTGGTACGCCACGCATCTTGGCGGCATCGAAGGCTGCCATGGCCTGATTGGCCAGAATGCGGTAGTCTTTTTCGCCATGGATGCAGAGGATAGGCGTGTCCCACTTGTCAACAAATTTATGAGGCGAATTGGCAAAGGTGCGCTGAGCTGTGGCGTTGTCTTTTTCCCAGTATGCGCCGCCCATATCCCAGTTGGCAAACCATTTTTCTTCTGTCTCCAGGTATTGCATTTCCATGTTGAAGATGCCGTCGTGGGCAATGAAGGCTTTGAAGCGTTTGTCGTGGTGGCCGGCCAACCAATAGACGGAGAATCCTCCGAAGCTGGCTCCTACGCATCCTAAACGGTCCTTGTCGACAAACGGCTCTTTGGCCATTTCGTCGATAGCGGTAAAGTAGTCCTTCATGCACTGACCACCGTAATCGCCGCTGATGGCTTCGTTCCATTCGACGCCGAATCCCGGCAAGCCGCGACGGTTGGGGGCTACAATGATGTAATCGTTGGCTGCCATGATCTGGAAGTTCCAGCGGTAGCTCCAGAACTGGCTGACGGGGCTTTGCGGTCCGCCTTCGCAGAACAGCAAGGTGGGATATTTCTTGTTAGGATCGAACTTGGGCGGATAGATGACCCATGTCAGCATCTGTTTGCCGTCGGTGGTCTTCATCCAGCGTCCCTCTACGCGGCCCATGTCCAGTTGGTCGTAGATGTGTTGGTTCTCGTGGGTGAGTTGCTTGACGGGGTAGTCGGGACGGATGCTGTCCGTGCTGCTGAACCGCTCCGGGCCGCCCTCCATGAAGAGGCTTACCGGGAAAGGCTTGCTGTCCAGGTCGGTAATGGCATAGATTTCGTCGCCTTCGCTCATGGAGTGGCGGGTGGCGATGAGGTCCTTGCCGCACAGGGCGATGCTGCCGTAGTCGTACAGGCCGTTGGTCAGCTGGTAAATCCAGCCGTCCGGCTTCAGACTTACGTTATAGATAGGAATCATACCGTGCCACACACCGGTGAAGAAGATGCTCTGCGAATCGCTGTTCCATAAGAAAGCATCCACGTTCGAGGGGAAGCCCTTGCTCAGGAAACGTTTCTCGCCCGTCTGGCGGTCCATCACGAAAAGGCGGTTCCAGTCGGCCTCGTAGCCGTCGCGCTCCATGCTTTGCCAGGCAATGTATTTGCCGTCGGGAGAGTATTGCGGATTGGTGTCGTATCCTTTGTTCTCTTCGGTGATGTTACGTGTCTGTTTACTGGCCAGGTCGTAGATGTAGATGTCTGAGTTGGTGGAAATGGCATATTCCAGTCCTGTCTTCTTACGGCAGGTATAGGCCACTTCCTTGCTGTCGGGGCTCCAGGCGAGCTGTTCGATACCGCCAAAAGGTTTCATCGGGCTTTCGTAAGGTTCGCCTTGCAGGATGTCTGTCACGTTGCTGATGGCCGAACCGTCGAAGTCGGCTACGAAGGGATGTGGGGCAGTGGTTACCCATTCGTCCCAATGCTTGTACATGAGGTCGGTGACGATGATACCTGTTGTCTTATCCAGGTCGGGATATTTGTCTTTGGTGCTTTGCACTGTTTTCACCTGGGCAATGAAAAGCAGCTTTTTACCGTCGGGGCTGAAGGAGAAACCTTCTATATCGCCATCGTAGTTGGTCAGTTGTTGCTTTCCGCTTCCGTCGGGATTCATTTCCCATACCTGGCTGCTTCCGCTTTCGGTGCTGAGGTAGGCCAGTTTTTGACCGCCTTTTATCCAGGCGGGTTGGTTTTCGCGCAAGGCACTATGGGTGATTTGCGTGTTGGCGCTGCCGTCGGCGTTCATGACAAACAGTTCGCTGTTACTCTTGTTTTGCGGTACGCTGTAGTAAGTGACGGCATAGGCTATCTGCTTACCGTCGGGCGAGGGTGCCACGCTTCCGATGCGTCCCATGGCCCACAGGGCTTCGGGTGTCATACGGCGGTTTTCGATACGGATGTCCGAACGCTGGATGAGGTCTTCTGCATCCGGTGTATCGCTGTTTTGGATACTTCCGCATGCTCCACACGTCATGGTTGCTGCCATAAGCAAAAGATTTAGATGTTTCATATTGTTATAGTATTGGTTTGATTTCGTCGGGCTTCGTGCCGACCGGCGGTATAACTGCCTTTGTCGCACGGTTTCGGTGTGTGCAAAGATAAGGTTTTTGGGGAGACAAAACAGAGAAAGACAGCTCAATGACGCAGATTTAACAGATGCACATTCAACTTTTAATTGGCATTTTTTGTTGTGGAGGTGTTATAAATGAAGATTTTTTTGTAAATCTGTATAAGGAATATACCTCTTTGGAATCAAGAGAGTTAGAAGAATTACCACGTTTTGGGGTAATGACTTGGCAACCGTTCCAATTGCCGTAGTCTGCATCGCTTTGCTTGTTTGGGTAACTCTTACGGATGCAAAAATACAGAGAATATTTTAAATATCATTCATTTAGGGTGTATCTATAAGCATTGAGCTAATGAATAAAACAAGAATATCATTTTCTTATAATTTTCAGCAGATAAAAGATTCCCTATTGCCTCTTTCCAATTATTCTATGATGCCGGGTTTCGGAATTATGTGTATAACAAATCGTTGGTTATCTTTATTCCCTCTAACACCAGGTTGAACTCTAAATTTGCTTGATTGTCCACTTCCTGAGATTAAAACCTCACAATTGCCAAGTGAATCGAACTCAATACCATTACTAGACCAGAATTTAATTAGAGCCAATGCTCTTTCATAGCTAAGCTCATAATTTCTTGTATAATAATCTTTTGACGATTGTCCTTCTATGATAAGCATGTATTGAGCTTCTGGAATTTTGCTTTTTGCACTATTCATAAAACGGACGATTGCCTGACCTGCTTTTAATAACTTCTCAAGTTGTTCTCGCTCTATATCATGGATATTAGAACTATATGTATTAAAAGAGACTTCAATGTCTTTTAATGTATGCCTCTTGAATTGCTCATCGTATGCGAAATACTTATCATCTATTTCTTTAATCGAGTTATTTAGTTCTTCGATTTTTCTGAGCTGTTCCTCTTTAGCGTTTACCTCCTTATCTAATTGTGTATTAATACCTTTCATCTTAACGACACATACTATAAATAGAACAAGCATAATGAAAAACAAGCTTGTCATGAGGTCAGAATAACTTAACCAGAAAGTATTACTTCTGTTTTTTGACATAATTACTTTTCTTCTTTTAAGTTTTTAATAGATTCTGTCATTGTTTCTATAGCCTTAAGAATCGATTTGTTTAACTCTATATCCTCAAGTTGAGCGTTATGAAAATCCGTTCTCAGATTTAATATTTCACCCTTCATATCCTTATAACATTCCGCTTGAACTTGCGTATATTGTATCATTATATCAAGCACTTCTTTCAGCTTATCAAATGTATCAAAGAACTCTTTGTTATTGGTGACAAAATTCTGAATGTATTCCGTTGATGCTGTAAGTTGTGCTGACAAACTTTCAGAAACGTGTTTCCCTTCAGACATAAGCAAATCAAATTCCTTTCTCCAAATCTCCCTTGCTTCTGCCCCTGTCGGAAAATGGGTCGTTATTGCTTCTTGAAACTCTCGCTGAAGCTCGGCAGTTTTATTCTGATTACTTATAACAATGGAAAGTCCTGTAGAGAAATTTTCGAATTTACCAATTAAAGTTTGTATTTGATTTATAACTCCTGATGCATTGGATATTGTCGAATTGAGTTGTTCTTGGTATGTACGGAAAACAGCTAATGCATCGGATGAATCTTTTAATTGCATAAAGGTTTCTGCAATTTTATTAGCGGTTCGAGTTAAACTCAGTTTGTTTATTTCCGCTAAGACTAAATGTTGTTTCTCCAAATTGTCGTTTAATAATTCAGCAGAATCGGCATAGGCATCTAAATTCCTACCAAATTTATCTACAAAGTGTCCTAATACTCCCTTTAATGAATTTAGGCTTGAAGCCATACTATTTGATAATAATGGCATCAATTCACGTCTTAGGAAATTCATATAATTTCCTTTACCGTCGTCACATTTGCTTACAGCAGCCTTATATGTTACAGCACTATTATATACGGTAAAACCTAAGCCTAATAAACTTGCACACATAGCTGCAACTATGCCATATAATAAATGTTGTAATCCATTCAAGTTATTTGAGTTGCCAAAAATTTGGTCAAAATCAACACCCAATAATCCTGTAATAATTCCTATAAAAGTGCCTGCAAGTCCTAAATATAGAGGAACATTAAGGCTATTTTGTATTTCATCCTCTAATGTTTCTTTTTGACTGTCACATATGTCTTCTAATACCCCTAAATCAGCACTTGTCCCTGTATTTTTGCACAAGTACTCATTCGTGCGATTGATAATCATTTTAAATCTCTTATTGGAAGACTTACTCCCGTCCTGAAAAACAATAAGTGATAAGTCTGTATAATCCTTGCTTTCATCACCGTTTTCATCATTATGGCGTGGTGGAATGCTTTGCAAAAATTTCTGTAGAAACTCTTTATTCCTTAGTACACTCGGTGTAATAGACGTTTCTTTTAGCGACAGAGTGTCAACATCTTCAAACAAGCTATCAAGCTCTTTAATTTTCCCTTTTGTTTTAAGGAAGCTACGAATTTGAAATATAATAACAGCAGCTACAACGATGACCGCGATAATTAAACCGATGTATTCTTGTATCATTTCCATCTTTACAAATTATAATTGTTCAACTTATTCTTCAAACAGTTTTTGGCTTTGTGCGCTTTTGCGTTCTTTTGCCCTACGTTTTAGTTCTTTCTTTAGTTCTTTCTCCCTAACTTTCTTTGCATCCATTTCTTCCTGTGTCATTGGCTGGTAATCCTCTATGCCATTGGGATATTTACCGTCAATGTATAATTTTACCAAACCTGCGTGTGACAATGGCTTTGAAATATCTCGAAAGTCTATATTTGTATTATAATCTAATAATACAATATCTTGAATTTTGCTTTGCGCTTTTATTCTTTCTATTACATGATGAACTTCGGGAACGTTATCCAGCACCCATTTATACGTTGGAAGATAGATAAGCATCCTCGCTTCAAAGTATCCCAATAACTCTTTACTATAAGCTCCTTTACTGTGTCCTTTGGGCATTCCATATTTTCGTACTGTCCGTTTTAAATCTCGCATTGTATCATTTTTGAATGTCGCAAAATCCACGCCTGCATTCTCAAAGACTTTTAGTCCTTGCCAGACCGCTTCGACACAGGTAGCCTTTAATCCGTCAGTAAAAGGAATAGGTATATTTCCATGTGGATAAAACGGACTCAATATTTTTGCATATCGCGTCTCAGAATTAGAGGTAATATCCAGTATTATAGCATTGGGATATTCTTCCTTTATTTTTTCCAACTTTCTTTTTTTATTTTCTATGTATATCATAATTCAAAAATTATCAAGATTTACAATATATCGTTTAGGAATAAATGTTTTCACCAATATTTCGGCTTGGTAAAAACTCTTTTCAGGTTCTTCCAAGTTAAAATGATTTGGCAATTTAACGATATCAAAACGGACTTTGCTTAAATCATTTAGAGCACCACCAGTCTTGTGCCCAGTTTTTGTAGCATTCATATCAGAAAATAAAGTTCCTTTTAGATAAGCTACTTCTATATCTATAAGCAATACAACAGGATTCTGAATTCTCCCATCTTTCATTGCAATATACTTCATTGGATGTTCTTTGCAAAAGCTTAAACGCACATAATCTTCTAATCCATACCTTAGGTCCAAGTTTCTCCCGAACCCTATTCCTCCTGGGCTTGGGATTGTTATGCCATGAGTATCACAATATTGCCAAGAAAATAAGCCTCCATGCCGTTTAATGGATGGAATATTTCGTCTATCCGTAAAATGGTATAGGTATCGAATACCATTGTTGTCCAATATTTGTTTGAAATCAGACCAATTTTCTTTTCGCTCAGTAGATAGGACCTCTAATCGTTCCTTTTCTGCTAATTCTGCCTGTTCTTTTTTTCTGGCTTCTTCGGCAAGTCTATTTGCTTCCTGTTGTTTCCGAATTCGTTCTTCTGCTATTCTTTTTTCATTCTCAACCCTTTCCTTTTCTTCTCTTTCTCTTTTCTTGCGTTCTTCTTCCTCTTTGCGTTTTTGTTCTTCAGCTAACTTAACAAGTCTTTCATGTTCTAATTCTCTTTCTAATTCAGATAAAGACTTTTGTATATCCGTGTATCGTTTTCTTAGAACCGAATCTTTTATACGCACTATTTCATGCGTAATTTCATCCATTATTTGCTTTGCCTCTTGGAACTTTCGCTGAGCAATAAGGGTTTCAAGTTTATCTAATAATGATTTTGTTCTTTCCTCTCGTACTTTTAATTCATGTGCCTCTTTCCTTAATCTTTCATCTTTTAAAGTTTGGAGAGAAGGTATATTCTCAAATTTACGCGGAGAAAAGACGCGAGTTTGTAATTCATCTTTTTGGGAAGGAGTATTTAACAATAGTTAGTTATAAAATTATTATTTATAAATATTTTTACGCTGCCCTATAGGCAGCTATATCAATGAATTCTTTGACAAGTTTAGCATTTATCTTCTTGTTTGGTCTTGTACCAGACAGCTTGAAAAATCGGTCAAGCAGATATGAATTGAAAATCAGAGATTTGAGAGATTCGACTGAAAATGGTACATCGTATTGTTTCATCATAATCTTTGCTGCATTTATTGCTGTGAATGAAGCATTGAATGCGAAGTCAAGTTTTCTTTCCTCCCTTGCCTGAGAGTGATATAATCCGGTATACTGTTTTGCATCACGGAAACAGAACTCTATCTGGAATCTTGTCCTGTAAAATTCAATAACATCTTTACCAGACATGCTGACATCAGTAGAAAAGTAAAGTTTGTGCTTTCCTTTTGAGTTTTTCCATATGACAAGTCTGATGTTTCTCTTCATGGCCTTTGAATATGCGACAAGAGTATAGAGTTCCTCTTCTTCCGAGTCTGTCTCTATCCTTTCCATTTTGGAATAGTCAAGATTATCAAAGTCTATTTTCTCACCATATACTTTAGGTCTTCCTCTTTTGCCTGTAGGTCTACCATTATATATATACATGAGATTAGCATCGTCTCTTAATCTGCTGACAAGATGGAATCCCATATTCATAAGTCCTTGAACGAAAGTTGATTTTGCAAAATACGCATCAGCCACTACGTACTTTGATATGGTCAGTAGTCTGTCCTTCATCCCTTCAATTACATGCAGATACCAGTCGATGAGAGTATGCTTCATCATTTGCAGGTTTTCTGCATTTGGTGTCTGTTCTGCCTTGAGCATTATACAGTCTCTCATATCAATGTTAATGATTCCTATCCCGAGAATTTCAAGACCTCTTTTAGCTGCCCCTGCAACACCAGACCAGAAGTAACCGATATTTGGAGTCTTTTTCCCTGATTTGGATATATAACTCGGATCTATGGCTATAGCCTTTCTTTCATTCATTGCAAAAAGCTTTTCCATCAGGTTCAGGTTATACTGCACCCAGTCAAACTCCTTCGAAAAGGTCTGCCTGTAACACTGCTCGCAACGGTTGCCGTAGCGTGCCAGTTGTGTGAAGTTTATTTTCCTTGGTATGACCATAAATAAAAGTAGTGTCTCCATTATGACATATTTCGTACTTTTGTTTAACTTTGCAGCATATCCATTAAAGGCATCCCTGCAGATATTCATATATTGGTTGAGTGCTCCTGATATTTCCATCTTCAACTTATGTGTAGGCAACATAAAGTTACTGAAAATCAGGCACTTGACCAATTCTTTTATGCTAACTCTTGTTAATTTAACTCGCTGATTTTTAAGTATTTAATTAATTATTTACCGAAGTATTGTTTAAAGAATACCAATCAATTGGCGATTGTTTAAGTTTGTCCCTATTTTGCTTTACATGTTCTTTCCTTTTGTCAAGTTCATCATAAAGCGACTTAGAGGCAGATGGCTTGAGTTCACCATTTGCAGGGATTTCAGTTGGTGAACTATCATATAATCCAAATAGTTTTTTAAGCCATTTAAAAATCATACCATATATTTTTAACACGAAGCGTGAACTACAAATCGTTCACCTGTGTCGGAGGTCCTAGGAAACCTATACAAACAGATATAACAATAGCAGCCCACGCTATAGCGTGAGAACCACTATGCAATCATCGTTTGTATGTTTGGGAAATTTCCTAGGTTTCCGACACCACGATTAGCATAACGCTTCTTCTTTATTCTAATATGCCTTGGAAAGAGTTGTCTCAATCCAGCTACAAAAGTACAAAAACTCCGTGATATGTCACCAACTATTACGGACTTTATTTTGATTTACAACTTAATATCTCGATTTTGTTTCTTCGTTGGCAATCCCAATGCTTCCATATACTCGTCTTTCTTGCGTCTGAACCAACTTACATGTGAAACGCCGTCTATTTTGAGGTCAAATTTTCCATCCGAAGTTTCTTTAAGTGAACAAATCGAACCATCAGTCTTAAAGAGCTGTCGGAATTCAGAAGAATAGAGTTTACCTTTAATGGTGACATCCTTGAACATGCACAGCTTTTTGATTAGCCCATCGCTAAAATTCAGAGTATCACGCAAAAACTTGATAGTAGGCATCAGCTTTTCCACATAAGGGAAGTAGCGTTTGACAAAATCCGTAAATTCCGACAGTTTGCGGTATTGTCGTTCGTAAGCATTCTTCATTTCCTGCATCTGCTTGACATGTTGTTCTTCTCGTTGTATGGCTTTTTCTTCAAGTTCCTGTATGCGCTTTTGCAAATCTTCATTTCTATGTTCAAACTCTTTCAGTTTACCACCACCGAAAAGAGAACAGACTTTTGCCACGAATGCGGCTTTCGCTTCCGTCTTGGCTGCTTCCAGTTTCTCCGACTTGACTTCCTGCCTTACCTCGTCAAGCTGTTGCTCTGCTTGTTGCTGCTCTGTCTGTAACTGTTGCACATTGGCTTCAAGTTCACCCGTCTGCCGTATCAAATCACGGTAGTATTGGGCTGTTGTCGTATGCCGTGCTTCCGAGCCACGTACGCCACGTTGCAAACCGTATTTTTCCATTACTCTTGCGTAACTGTCGTGATAGGCAACGAGTTTCTCACGTGTCAGCACATCATCGGCACACAGACGCACGATATTGGCTTTCTTGCGGTAGGAGCGTTTACCTTCCGTCTGCTTTTTCTTGGCTTTCCTGCGCTCTCCTGTTACTATCGGTACGACCGTGGCATGAATGTGCGGTGTGTGCTCATCCATGTGCAGGACTGCCGAAACGGTATTTTCCTTGCCGAAGGTGCGATGAAGCCATTGAAGGTTGTCATCACACCATTCGTCAAGTCTGCCCTCGTCCTGTATTTTCATCATATCCTCGTGCGTACCCGAAAGTACGATTCTAATTGCCCGCACTTGGTCTGGAGTTATCTTCCGCTTGATGCCAGCCGTGCGGATGCGGTGGCTTATCGCTTCGGTACGGTCGGACACTCCATCGGGAAACTCCACCAGTTCACGGTTGAGATGTGTACGTGTTGGGTCTGCGTTCTTGGGTATGGTCTTACGTTCTATGTGGTCGGATGCGCCCGTGTCAGCCGAGCCTTTCGCTTTGTTGATTTGAATGCTTATATATCCCATGCTTATTTTTCGTTTTCAGGTTTGACAATTTTGTTTGTTGGTTTCCGTCCGCTGCGGTCATGCCGCATGGCAAACGGGGGTGTCCAGAGGGGTGTAACCCCGTTGGCTCATTGGGGCATTTTTAGCGGTGCCTGTACTGCGTAAAGAAAATGCCCTAATGAGCTATGGCTTTTCTGTTTCCAAAAGCCTGTGAGAGTACCAGCGGTATAGGCAGACCTTTTCTTTTCATTGATATGATACGCCTTCCCTTGTCGGCCGGTCGGACAGCAGGCTGGTCGGATGTCCGACCAGCCTGCGGATAGTGGCATTTTCTTCCATCCGTTTGTCCCACAGACTTGTTGGCGGATGAAAATCCGATGAATTGATGAGTTGATAGGATAATAAACTGATAACCAAAACGATATGCATTCATCATCGT
>NZ_JAULLJ010000047.1:0-19238 GCF_030518095.1 Bacteroides sp. ET489 | reverse complement strand
GAAGCCCCTTCGGAGAGTTCCGGAGGGGCTTTTTTGTTTTCCCTCCGCATGCACGCAGAATTTTTTTTTTCCCTTCAGGCACGGATGCCACGGAAAGCCACGGGGAAGGCCGCGCCTGAGAACGATATATCCTGCGTGTTATTCTTTTGAATAGTTCCTTCCAGATACGCTAACTGTGCTGTTCCAGTGCAACAGTTACTGCACTGTTAGTGCACCAACTGTTGCACAGTGAGTGCACTGACTACTGCACTGGGAGTGCAATAACTGCTGCACTCGCTGGGGATAACTGGGGAGTTTGTATGGAATAGTAGGAGCAGTGGAAGGCATTATTTATTGTTATTTTCATAGAGAAGAAAATTCTTTGTCTTTTTTTCTGAGAAATAATCTTTCTTTTCCCCTTTCTCTTTTATTATCATAGGGATTTTAGTAAATTTGGCGCAAATCTGATACGCAGGGAAAAACTGCGTATAAGGGTGTATATTTTGTAACTAACTTATAATAATTCCTGAAAATATGGAGAATAAAATTCAAGAGTTAACTGATAAGATTTATCACGAAGGGGTTGAAAAAGGTAATAAAGAAGCCCAGAAGCTTATCGCAAATGCTCAGGAAACAGCTCAAAAAATAATTGAGGATGCCCGTAAGGAGGCTGATACTATTCTGGCTACAGCCCGTAAGGAGGCTGACGATATGGCTGAGAATACCAAATCAGAGTTGAAAATGTTCGCTAATCAAGCAGCTAACGCTTTAAAATCGGAGATTGCGACGCTGGTAACGAACAAACTGGTAGATGCGGACGTGAAATCTTTTGTAGCGAATAAAGATTTTCTGAATGCCTTTATCCTGTCTTTAGCTTCCAAATGGAGCGTAACAGAACCCATTGTGATTTCGACTGCAGATGCAGATGAATTAAAAGCCTATTTTTCGAAAAAGGCAAAGGACCTTTTAGATAAAGGAGTGAAGATAGAACAGGTAAACGGCATCAAGACTTTGTTTACTATTTCTCCGGCTAATGGTTCTTATAAGATAAACTTTGGTGAAGAAGAGTTTATGAACTACTTTAAAGAATTCCTCCGCCCGCAATTATTAGAAATGTTATTTTAAAAAATATCACTTGATATGGGTAAATACTATTATTTAGTAGCTGGATTGCCTAAACTTGCTTTGGAGGACAATAAACTGAGCTATACAGTCGCGGATTTTAAGGAAGACATATATCCGGCTTTGACTGTAGCAGACAAGAAACTGGTAAGTTTATTCTTTTTGCAATATGATAATGCAAATGTTCTGAAGCTGCTGAAAGACAAGGAAGCTGCTATTGATGGGCGTGGAGTCTTTTCTGCTGAAGAACTCAACGAATATATTCTGCGATTAAAGGAAGGCGATAGAATAGAGAATTCTATGTTCCCTGCATATTTATCCACTTTTATATCTGAATATTTTACTAATCCTGTAGAAGAGAACTTTTTGCTTGAGAATCGTTTGGCTGCACTTTATTATGCTTATGCGATGGAATGCAAGAACAAGTTTGTCTCTTCGTGGTTCGCTTTCAATTTGACAGTCAATAATATTTTGGTTGCACTGGCTGCAAGAAAATATAAGATGGAACTTTCATCAGTGATAGTGGGAGATACCGAAGTGTGTGAAGCCTTGCGTACTTCCAATGCCCGTGATTTCGGCTTGACTGGTGAGGTAGACTGTATGGAGCAGCTGATGAAAATCAGTGAAATAAGCGAACTGGTAGAGCGGGAAAAGAAAATAGACCAGCTTCGCTGGAACTGGATGGAAGAAGCTACCTTCTTTGACTATTTTACGATCGAACGTCTGTTTGTCTTTTTGTTGCAATTGGACATGGTAGAGCGTTGGATGGTTCTGGACAAGGAAAAAGGTAATTTATTGTTCCGTAATATTATTGCGACTTTAAAGGATGAAGTGCAGATACCTGCAGAGTTTAAAAAATAAAATTAATCACATAATTATATGGCAACAAAAGGAACTGTTAGTGGCGTAATTGCCAATATGGTAACTCTTATCGTTGACGGCCCTGTGGCACAGAATGAGATATGCTATATCTTGCTGGGAAACGACAGGCTGATGGCGGAAGTGATAAAAGTTGTAGGCAGTCAAGTATATGTACAAGTTTTTGAAAGTACCCGTGGCTTGAAGGTCGGCGCAGAAGCCGAGTTTACCGGTCATATGCTTGAAGTGACATTGGGTCCCGGCATGCTTTCGAAGAATTACGATGGTTTGCAGAACGACCTTGATAAAATGGAGGGTGTCTTCTTGAAGCGAGGACAGTATACCTATCCGTTGGATAAAGAAAAGAAATGGCATTTTGTACCTTTGGCAAAAGCTGGCGATAAAGTAGGTGCAGCCGATTGGTTGGGTCAGGTAGAAGAGAACTATCAGCCGCTGAAGATCATGGTGCCCTTTGAAATGAAGGGACAAGCCACTGTTAAATCTGTTGTGGCAGAAGGCGATTATCACATTGAAGATACAATTGCTGTGCTGATTGACGAAGAGGGAAAAGAAGTCCCCGTCAACATGATACAGAAATGGCCGGTAAAACGGGCTATGACCAATTACAAGGAAAAACCACGTCCCTTCAAACTGTTGGAAACTGGTGTTCGTGTGATAGACACCGTTAACCCGATTGTAGAAGGTGGTACAGGATTTATTCCCGGTCCGTTTGGTACGGGCAAGACGGTGTTGCAGCATGCCATCTCCAAACAGGCAGAAGCTGATATCGTAATCATCGCAGCCTGTGGTGAACGTGCCAATGAGGTAGTGGAGATTTTTACAGAATTCCCTGAACTGATAGACCCGCATACCGGACGTAAGCTGATGGAGCGTACTATCATCATTGCCAATACTTCGAACATGCCGGTTGCGGCCCGTGAGGCATCTGTCTACACAGCGATGACCATTGCCGAGTATTATCGCAGCATGGGATTGAAAGTATTGCTGATGGCCGACTCGACTTCACGTTGGGCACAGGCACTTCGCGAAATGTCCAACCGTATGGAAGAGTTGCCTGGTCCGGATGCATTCCCGATGGACTTGTCTTCGATTATCTCCAACTTCTATGGCCGTGCCGGCTATGTAGTTTTGAATAACGGTGAGACGGGTTCTATTACATTTATCGGAACCGTATCTCCTGCGGGTGGTAACCTGAAGGAGCCTGTTACGGAAAACACCAAGAAAGTAGCCCGTTGTTTCTACGCTCTTGAACAAGACCGTGCGGACAAGAAACGTTATCCGGCCGTAAACCCGATCGATTCTTATTCGAAATACATTGAATATCCTGAATTCGAGGCTTACATCTCCAAGCGTATCAACGGCGAATGGATTGGCAAGGTGAATGAGATAAAGACCCGTTTGCAGCGCGGTAAGGAGATTGCAGAGCAGATCAACATCTTGGGTGATGATGGTGTACCGGTAGAATATCACGTTATCTTCTGGAAATCGGAACTGATAGACTTTGTTATCCTGCAACAAGATGCTTTTGATGAGATAGATGCTGTCACTCCGATGGAGCGTCAGGAAGAAATCCTGAATATGGTAATTGACATCTGTCATACGGACTTTGAGTTTGACAATTTCAATGAAGTCATGGATTATTTCAAGAAGATGATCAACATCTGCAAGCAGATGAACTACTCAACCTTTAAGTCGGAACAGTACGAAAATTACCGTAACCAATTGAAAGAGTTGCTTGAAGAACGTAAAGCCTAAACAAAAGGTTTAATAATCATCGATAGACCGTATCGAAAAACTGAATTATAAAATTGCTAATTATTGTAGATTTATAAAATGGCAACAAAAGCATTTCAAAAAATATATACCAAGATCACTCAGATAACGAAGGCTACCTGTTCGCTGAAGGCAACTGGGGTCGGTTATGATGAGTTGGCAACCGTTAATGGTAAATTGGCCCAGGTGGTAAAGATTGCAGGAGATGATGTTACCCTGCAGGTATTCGAGGGCACCGAAGGTATCCCCACCAATGCAGAAGTTGTTTTTCTGGGGAAAGCGCCTACGATTAAAGTGAGCGAACAGCTTGCCGGACGTTTTTTCAATGCATTTGGTGATCCGATTGATGGAGGTCCGGAAATAGAAGGAGAAGAAGTTGAAATTGGTGGTCCGTCTGTGAACCCGGTTCGCCGTAAGCAGCCGTCGGAACTGATTGCTACCGGTATAGCAGGTATTGACCTGAACAATACACTGGTTTCGGGACAGAAGATTCCGTTCTTTGCAGACCCGGATCAGCCGTTCAACCAGGTAATGGCCAATGTGGCATTGCGTGCCGAGACCGACAAGATTATCCTGGGCGGTATGGGTATGACGAACGACGACTACCTGTACTTCAAAAACGTATTCTCGAATGCAGGTGCGCTCGACCGTATTGTCTGCTTTATGAATACGACCGAGAATCCTCCGGTAGAACGTTTGCTGATACCTGACATGGCACTGACTGCTGCTGAGTATTTTGCGGTGAAGAACAATGAAAAAGTTCTGGTACTGCTGACCGATATGACTTCATATGCCGATGCGCTGGCCATTGTGTCGAACCGTATGGACCAGATTCCTTCGAAAGACTCAATGCCCGGTTCGCTGTATTCCGATTTGGCTAAAATATACGAGAAGGCCGTACAGTTCCCCAGCGGAGGTTCTATCACCATTATTGCCGTGACTACCTTGTCGGGTGGTGACATTACCCATGCGGTACCTGATAATACCGGTTATATCACCGAAGGACAGTTGTTCCTTCGCCGCGACAGTGATATCGGTAAGGTTATTGTCGACCCGTTCCGTTCTTTGTCGCGTCTGAAACAGCTTGTTACCGGTAAGAAGACCCGTAAGGACCATCCACAGGTGATGAATGCTGCTGTCCGTCTGTATGCCGATGCTGCTAATGCCAAGACAAAACTGGAGAACGGTTTCGACCTGACGAATTACGATGAACGTACGCTGGCATTTGCCAAGGATTACTCCAATCAGCTGTTGGCGATTGACGTGAACCTCAACACAACCGAAATGCTGGATGTAGCATGGAGTCTGTTCGGCAAATATTTCAAGCCGGAGGAAGTGAATATCAAGAAAGAACTTGTGGATCAGTATTGGCCGAAAGCCGGTAATTGATGCTCAAGCATTGATATAGTTCTGAATATTTTAATTTAATTCTTTAGTTTGCAAAGTGGCTATAAAGTTTCAATACAATAAAACTTCTCTTCAGCAATTGGAGAAACAATTGAAAGTACGTATGCGTACTCTGCCTATTATCAAGAATAAGGAGAGTGCCTTGCGTATGGAAGTGAAGCGCTGTAAGGTGGATGCTGCCGCATTGGATGAAAGTCTGGAGAAAAAGATTCAGGCATATGAGACTATGTTTGCCCTTTGGAATGAGTTTGACACTTCATTGATAAGGGTTAGCGATGTCCACCTTGGCGTGAAGAAAATCGCGGGAGTGCGAGTGCCGATACTTGAAAATGTAGATTTCGAAATACGTTCTTATAGTCTGTTCAATGCTCCTAAATGGTATTCGGACGGACTGCATTTGCTCAAGGAACTGGCACATACGGCTATCGAACGCGAATTTGTCGTTGCCAAGCTGAACTTGCTTGAACATGCTCGGAAAAAGACGACTCAAAAAGTGAACCTGTTTGAGAAAGTTCAGATTCCGGGCTATCAGGATGCATTGCGGAAGATCAAACGGTTTATGGAAGATGAAGAAAATCTTTCAAAATCGTCGCAGAAGATCATGAAATCTCATCAGGAGAAAAGAAAGGAGGCGGAAGCATGATTACGAAAATGAAGAAACTGACATTTCTTGTGTACTACAAGGAATACGAGGAATTCCTCAGTCAGATTCGTGAATTGGGAGTTGTACATATTGTCGAAAGACAGTGTGGGGAGATGGATGATACGTTGCAGAATTTTATGCAGAAACGTACCCTCTATAAGAACACACTTGCCAGTATGTATAATCTGGCTGAAAAAACGGTGGATGCCAATGTACATGCCGGTGTTTCTGCCGACGAGGTAGTCAGCACTTACGAAGGTCTGCAGAATAAGATACAGGATTTGAATCAGCGTGTACCGCAGCTTGACAAAGAAATAGCCCAAATGGAAGTTTGGGGCGATTTTGATTGGAAGGTTGTTTCCAGCCTGAAAGATCAGGGATGGGATATCCAGTTCTTCATGTGTTCTGAAAAAGATTTTGATGAAGAATGGATAGAGCAGTACAATGCTATCAAAGTTCAGGAAAGGGGAGGACATCTCTATTTTGTTACTGTCAATCATGGTCCGGTTGATCTGGAGATGGAACCGATCCGTTTGCCTTCACAAAGCTTGTCGGAGCTGAATGCTGCAAAAGAAAGCCTTTTGCAGGAATTGGCTCAGGCAAATGCCGAATTGAAGAATTTCTGCAAAATTCACTATCACACACTGGAGGAAGGACAACTTCAGCTACAGGGTGAGATTGATTTGTGGAAAGTAAAACTGAACAGCCAGCAGATGGCTGAAGGAACAGTTGTGTTGCTGGAAGGCTGGATACCGGTCGATAACGAGGAAGAAGTCAAGAAATTCCTGGATGCGAGTGGTGTCTACTATGAGATACGTAATGCGAACAAGGAGGATAATGCTCCGATTAAGCTGAAGAATAATGCCTTTACCCGCATGTACGAGGTATTGACCAAGATGTATGGTATGCCTGATTATGCCGAGTTCGACCCGACACCCATTCTGGCACCTTTCTTTTCGCTGTTTTTCGCTTTCTGTATGGGCGATGCAGGTTACGGACTGGTGCTGATAGCTTTGGGATTCGTACTGAAAAAGAAGATGTCGAAATCGCTCAGCGGTATGATGAATCTGGTAATCACGTTGGGTATCTTTACCACTGTGATAGGTGCTGTATTGGGAACCTTCTTTGGCGTCAGTCTGTTCGATCTGGATCTTCCGGATAGTCTGAAGCAGTTCATGATTGTTGGTAAGATAGGCGAGACTACTTACGACAAGCAGATGCTGCTGGCTTTGATTATCGGTGTGGTTCACATCTGTATTGCAATGACCGTGAAGGCTGTATGCTCTACGGTGCGTTACGGATTCAAGGAATCGCTCAGTGCCTGGGGATGGCTGCTGCTGGTAGTCGGATTTGTGCTTACCGGTGGCTTATCTTTCTTCGAGGTTATTTCCGAGAACGTTTCTACGTGGGCATTTATCATTATCGGCAGTATTTCGGCCATAGGCATTTATCTGCTGAATAATATTCACCGCAATGTCTTCGTCAACATCGGAGCCGGTGTTTGGGATACTTATAACATGGCTACCGGTCTGATGGGCGACGTTTTGTCGTACATCCGTCTTTATGCCTTGGGATTGGCAGGCGGTATGCTGGGAGGCGTATTCAACCAGCTGGCGTTTATGGTGAACGACGCTGCCGGTCCGGCTTTAGGCTGGCTGTTCTGCGGCTTGATTCTCGTGTTTGGCCATGTGCTGAACATTGCGATGTCTTGTTTAAGTGCATTTGTGCATCCTCTTCGTCTGACATTCGTGGAGTATTTCAAGAATTCAGGTTATGACGGCAAGGGAGAAGCTTACCGTCCTTTTACAACAATAAAAAAACAAATAGATTAAAAACTCATAAAAATTAGAAACATTATGAATGAAATTTTAGGTTATCTCGGTTTAGGTTTGATGTTTGGACTGGCAGGAATTGGTAGCTGCTTTGGTACAACAATCGCAGGAAATGCGGCAGAAGGTGCATTGAAGAAAGATCCTTCCAAGTCGGCCAGTTACATGATTTTGTCTGCTCTTCCTGCTACGCAGGGTCTTTATGGCTTCGTAGCTTTCCTGATGTCGATGGGTAGAGACTTTGCTACAGAAGGTCCGTTGATGTTGGGTATTGGTCTGGGAGTAGGTCTGGTATGCTTATTCTCTGCTATTCGTCAGGGACAGATTTGTGCGAATGGTATCGTAGGTATTTCCCAAGGTCACGACGTGCAGGTTAATACCATGATTTATGCAGCTCTTCCTGAGTTCTACGCCATTCTTGCGCTGGTAGCAGCTTTGATGATATAATATTAGCATATCGTTTCAAACATTTAACGAGCCCGGAACATTTCCGGGCTTTTTTTGTAACTTGTTGTATATATGTGTGTGACAGATTTTCCTCTTCACGGATCTCCCTTCCATGGCTGGATTCCTTTGTAAAAAGGAGAAGAGGCAGAGAACGGGATATGTTATATTTTTGTATATTTGCCCGATTTATTGTCGGGCACTTTAGGATTTGAACATAGAGCTTAAAAAATTGTTCTATAGTCTGTGCAGGCTGTTTTGTACAAATTCAGTTTGAAATATCTGCATTTGTTAGGTGCTCTTTATTAAGTATATTGAGAAGATGAAAGTAAAATTTATAAGTTTGGCAAGTGGCAGTAGCGGAAATTGTTATTATATAGGTACAGAGAAATATGGAATATTGATTGATGCGGGTATTGCTGTGCGTACCATTAAAAAGACACTGAAGGAAGTAGGAATTGAAATGGATATGATACGTGCGGTTTTTGTCACTCACGACCATGCCGACCACATCAAAGCCGTAGGAGGCTTGGGAGAAAAGCTGAATATCCCCATTTACACTACTGCCCGTATTCATGAAGGAATCAATCGTAGCTATTGCATGACGGAGAAACTTCACACTTCTGCCCGTTATCTGGAAAAGCAACAGCCTATGCAATTGGAGGATTTCAGTATTGAATCGTTTGAAGTCCCTCACGACGGTACGGATAATGTGGGATATTGTGTTCAGATTGATGGCAAAGTTTTCTCCTTTCTTACCGACCTTGGCGAAATAACTCCGACCGCCGCACATTATATTCTGAAAGCTAATTATTTGATATTGGAAGCCAATTACGACGAGGAAATGTTGCGGATGGGAACTTACCCGCAATACCTGAAGGAACGCATCAGCAGCCGGACCGGACACATGAGCAATATGGAAACAGCCAGTTTCCTGGCGGAAAATATTAGCGATCGGCTGAAATATATATGGCTGTGCCATTTGAGCAAGGATAACAATCATCCGGAACTTGCGTATAAAACTGTAGAATGGAAACTGAGAGAAAAGGGTATCATTGTTGGCAAAGATGTCCAGCTGTGTGCCTTGAAGCGTACAACCCCTTCAGAACTCTATGAATTTGAGTGAGAAAAAGACAAAAGTATATGAGGAGAAGAAAAAATACCGAAAAAAGTTTGTAGCTTAGAATAAAAAGCGTATCTTTGCACCCGCAAAAATGAAAGAGATGCACTCTTAGCTCAGTTGGTAGAGCAACTGACTCTTAATCAGTGGGTCCAGGGTTCGAATCCCTGAGGGTGTACAAAAATGAGTTTAGTTAAAAATAAGAAGGGGACATATCTGATTGGGTATGTCCCTTTCTTATTTTTTATCAACAAACAGACAAATGATTTTGGATCAGCGGATATTCGCATTGCCCGTCTGGAGCGTGCGGCAATTATCCTGTTGGAGAATGATGAAGTGCGTATCCGTGATGTGGCTTACGAACTGGGCTTTTCTACTCCAAGTTATTTTACCCGTTGCTTTATGCAGCATTATGGTATGACTCCGAAAGATTATGTAGCGTCAAAGAAAAACGAAAATTCATCCTCGGACTGATTGTATAGTGGTAGAATTCTTTCAATTTTATATTCAAATTCTGCTATTTTATGGTTAGGGACGTTTTCTTCTATTAACGGGTAGGATTTTTATCCTGATTCGACCGTCGTTTGTATTCCTTTGTGTTGCAAATAGCTGTGTAGATTTCAGCTATTGCAATTATAGTTAACCAATAATTTAAACTATTTTATTCTTATTCTATGGATGAAAATAAAAGAAAAGGGTACAGACGCGGTCGGATGCTGTTGTATAGCTGTCTGGCTGTGATGTCTTTGGGGGCAATGCCGGAAAGTTCATTTGCTTCTTCGGCCGCTCCTTCGGTTTATGAATTGCAACAGCAGCAGAGCCGGAAGGTAAAGGGTACTGTGATTGACGAAACGGGACAACCATTGATTGGTGTTTCTATTCGGGTACAAGGTTCCGATACGGGAGTAGTGACAAATGTAGATGGAGCCTTTGAAATTTCTGTGAAGACAAACGATCGTCTGGAGTTTACCTATATAGGTATGCAAAGCCAGACAATTAAGGTAGGAGCACAGAAATTTATTAATGTGACTATGCACGAGGATAGCGAAGTTCTAGATGAAGTCACTGTAGTAGCTTATGGAACACAAAAAAAAGAAACGCTGACTGGTGCTATTTCTTCTGTTAAGACAGAAGCTTTACTTCGTTCTCCCAATTCAAGTGTGGCAAATACTTTGGCAGGACAATTTCCCGGATTATCTTCTGTTGCTACTTCTGGTCAGCCAGGTAGAGAAGACCCTTCTATTTTTATTCGTGGAGTCGGATCTTTATCAGAAGCTGCATCTACGCCTCTTATTTTAGTTGATGGTGTGGAACGTTCATTTTTCCAAATGGATCCTAATGAGATAGAAAGTGTCACTGTTTTAAAGGATGCTTCTGCTACAGCTGTATTTGGTGTTCGAGGTGCTAACGGAGTTGTTCTTGTAACTACACGTCGTGGTGAAGAGGGAAAAGCTAAGATTTCGCTAACATCTTCCGTGGGTATTCAACAGCCTACGCGAATATTGGAAATGGCGGATAGTTATACTTATGCGACATTGTTTAATGAAATGAATGATAATGATCAAATGTCTAAACATACATTTGATGATTATACAGTTGAGCGTTTCCGACTTGGGGATGAACCGATTATGTATCCTAATACTAATTGGAGAGAGTATTTGATGAAAAATACTTCAGTACAGACCCAACATAATGTTAATATATCGGGTGGTACGAAAAATGTTCGTTACTTTATTTCTGCCGGCTTTTTATTTCAAGACGGTTTAATGAAACAGTTTAAGGAACTGGACTATAACAATAATTACAATTACACTCGTTATAACTATCGTAGTAATCTTGATGTAGATCTGACACCTTCTACTTTATTGAAAGTCGGGTTAGGAGGAATTGTTGGTGTGACTCATTCTCCCAATGCTACCAATAACGTTTATGACCTGTTTCATATTCTGGATATGTCTCAGCCTTTCGTTAGTCCCGGAATTGTTGATGGACGTTTGGTGAGAACCGATAGATCTAAATATCCAGGTATCATAATGGATGATACAAGTAGTGGATTGCAAAGATATTATGGAAGAGGCTATAACCAAAGCACTCAAAATACAATGAATATGGATTTGGCTTTAAGCCAAAAACTCGATTTTATAACCAAAGGCTTATCTGTAGAAGTAAAAGGTGCTTATAACACATCTTTTACAAGATTGGTAAGCCGAACCGGTAATGTCGAAGCCTTGGTTCCTTATTATAAGTCTTCAGTCGATAACCCTTCAATGTCTATGGATGATCCGTCATTTGATAAAACAATTGTCTATAAGATTGATCCGGGTACTACGAATCAGCGTTTGCAATATGGTGAGGATAACAGCCAGCGTGCCCGCGATTGGTATTTTGAGGCTAGCATACGCTATAATCGGAATTTCAACGGCCATAATGTAGGAGCTTTATTCCTGTACAATCAAAATAAGAAATATTATCCAGGATCTTGGACTTCTGTTCCTACTGCTTATGTTGGATTTGTGGGTCGTATTACGTATGATTATCAATCAAAGTATCTTGCAGAAATTAATTTCGGTTATAATGGCTCTGAAAATTTTGCTCCAGGAAAGCGCTTTGGAGCATTTCCTGCCGGATCTGTCGGCTATGTCATTACAGAAGAAGAATTTATGAAAAATCAACATGTTATAGATTTTCTGAAATTGAGAGCTTCTGTCGGATTAGTTGGTAATGACAATATGAGTGGTAATCGTTTTCTCTATTTACCAGATGCATACGAGGTGGATAAAAGTGGTGAGTATGGTGAATGGCGCGATAAGTTATTTGGTTATAATTTTGGTTACAATAACTACAATTCTATAATGGGAGCTATTGAAAGCCGTATTGGTAATCCCGATGTAACATGGGAGAAGGCTTTGAAACGGAATTATGGTATTGATGTGAACTTTTTAAGTAACCGACTTCGAATCAGTGCAGATGTATTTTTTGAGAATCGAAAGGACATTCTGATTAAGCGTAGTACAATTCCAGCTTTTTCCAGTCTCTCTTCCTCATTATTGCCTGTTGTGAATTTGGGAAAAGTCAATAATAAAGGATATGAAGTAGAATTGAAATGGAATGACCGTATTAAAGATTTCAATTATTGGATAAACACGAATGTTACTTATTCGAAGAACAAGATTATTGAGCAGGATGAGGTTGAGCCGAATGAACCTTATATGTGGAGTACCGGTAAGCCTGTAGGAACTATTTTGGGTTATGTTTTTGAACGTTTCTATAACGAGGATGATTTTACGTCTGATGGCACATTAAAAGAAGGATATGCAGATCCGGGAACAGTGGTCCACCCTGGTGATTGTAAATATGCTGACTTGAATAATGATGGAGTTATTGATACGGACGACGTTAAAGACATTGGGTACCCAACTCGTCCTGCATATACATTTGGCTTAAATTATGGCTTTAATTTTAAAGGTTGGAGTTTTACTATGAATTGGGCTGGAGCAGCGCAACGTTCTTTATTGTTGAGTGATAATTTCCGTAAACCTTTTAATGGTGGTTCATCTGGTCTATTGATGTTTCATGTTGATAATCGTTGGACTCCTGAGACGGCAGAAACGGCAACAATACCTCGATTCTCATCCAATAGTTTGAATCATAATACCTTGACATCATCTCTTTGGGTAAAGGATGGCTCATATTTCAAGCTGAAAACAGTACAATTAGGCTATACATTTACAAAAGGTATTATATTAAGAAAGTTGGGAATAACTCAGTTGGGAGTAACTCTAAGTGGTTATAATCTTTTGACTTTTGACAAGTTTGGTATTATGGATCCGGAATGTAATCCTAACGGAAGTAACACATATCCTATAACTAAAATATATAATTTAGGATTAAATATAACTTTCTGATTAAAACATGATATGATTATGAATAAATGTTTACTTTTTGGTATTCTCTCTTCAATGCTGCTTGTTGGAACTGCATGCGAAGATTTTAAATTTGGAAATGATTTTTTGGATAAACCCATAACAACAGATATTACTATTGATACGGTTTTTAATCATAAAAAGTATGCCGATCAGATATTGGCGCAAGCTTATCATTCTTTGCCGGATTTTCTTCCAAAAAGTGGAAGATTTGCATGGTCAATGTTGGATTGCTTAACCGATATAGGTGATTGTGTCGGATCAGGTGGAGCAGACCGAACGTATTATGCGGGACAGGTAACAGCTGCAACGGAAGTTGGCTTAATGCCATATCGTTTGACAGATGACGCTCTTCAGATTGACTCACCGACTTCTGGTATTCGTATATGTTACATTTATTTGGAAAATGTAGATCGCGTACCTGACATGACAGAAGCTGAAAAAATGATACGTAAGGCAGAAGTCAAGGTGATAATAGCCTATCATTATATGGATATGTTACGGTACTATGGTGGTATGCCTTGGATTGATAAGTCATATAAACCCAGTGATGAACTGAAATTTACGCGCATGACCGTAGAAGAGCACGTTAATAAGATTGTAGAACTCTGTGATGAGGCTGCTGGTATATTGCCATGGTCGGTAAGCGCTGAAGAAGAGGGGCATATGACTGCTGCTGCAGCTTTAGGATTAAAAAACCGGGTTTTACAATTTGCTGCTAGTCCGTTGTTCAATTCAGAGCAACCTTTTTTAGAAGGCGAAGCCTCGGAATTGCATTATACGTGGTACGGTAATAAAGATAATACGCGTTGGCAAAGGGCACTCGATTCTGGTTTGGAATTTTTGGAGGCAAATCAGCAAAATGGGGATTATTATAAATTGGTAAATACAGGTAATCCGAGAGAAGATTATTTGGCCGGCTATTTCAATCGTTGTAATCGTGAAGTCTTACTTCCCACACACCGATATACTACAATTAACCACCAATGGTTCTATTCTTTGTATGTTTTAGCATGGGGTTGGACTTGTCCGACTGCTGTATATGCGGATATGTTTGAGATGAAGGACGGAACTCCGTTTGACTGGAATAATCCGGAACATGCCGCCCATCCTTTTTTCGATGAAAATGGAGAAATGGTTAGAGACCCTCGAATGTACGAGACATTAATCGTCAATGGTGATAAGTTTAGGGGAAGAACGGCAGAAATTTATCAAGGAGGCCGTGAAACTTGGGAAGGAACCAGTACAACCTTAGGAGCCTTGACTTATAATGGGTATGGTATGCGTAAGTTTATATTGGACCAAGATACTGAACTGTTCGGAAAATTTTATCAATGCCCTCATATTCGTATTGCTGAAATTTATTTGGATATTGCCGAAGCAATGAATGAATTAGGAAAGGCTAACGAGAAAGATCGTTTTGGACGTGATGCTTACGACTATGTAAATCTGGTCAGAAATCGAGTTGGAATGCCTGAATTGGATCGTGAGAAATATCCGGCAGGTGAAGATTTGCGTAATGCAATTTTGCATGAAAGGGCTGTTGAATTTGGATATGAAGAGGTATGCTATTTTGATATCATCCGTTGGAAAGGGGTCGATTTGCTCCGTACAGAACAATATCGCTTAAAAGCAACTCGAAATGCTGATGGAAGTATGACATACCGTAAAGATACAGATATGAAATATCCAAATAGAATGTGGGTTGAACGATGGACGGATCGTTTTTATCTTCTTCCGATTCCTGTATCAGAAATAAACAAGAAATATGGTCTGATTCAAAATCCGGGATGGGAATAATGTATATTCTATGTATTCTTAAAATTTTGTAATATAATGAGGACGAAATATATACTGATAGTTTGGTGTATCTTAATATTGCCGACTATAGCTTTTGCACAATCAGATTTTAATGAGAGAGAAACTTCCGCCATTTCAGTGATAAAGGCGGATGATCTGGAGAAAGATGCATCTCCAAATCCTTATAATACATTGTATGGCTTGTTGCCGGGTTTGTCAGTATTGCAACAAAGTGACTGGAATGCTAATCCGAATTTGTTTTTGCGTGGCAGGCAGTCTCCGTTAGTGGTAGTTGATGGTTTTCCCCGTTCTTTGGACTTCCTGTCTACTGTCGAGATAGAATCGATAGAGGTTTTAAAAGATGGAGCTGCTACTTCTATATGGGGAACACGTGGTGCCAATGGAGTGATTTTGGTAACGACTAAACGGGGTAAAAAACAGAAACGTGATATATCAATTAACTACAGTCATGGTCTGGGATTGCTGATTAACCAGCCTGAAGTGGTTGATGGTTATACCTATGCTATGGCACGCAATGAAGCGTTGTATTATGATGGACTTGATTTGCAATACAGTCAATCAGATTTAGATGCTTTTCGCAGTGGAAAATATCCGGAACTATTTGCGAATACGGACTGGGCAAATGAAGCTTTAAGAAATCATACAGTCAACAATCAATTGGATTTGACCTTTTCCGGAGGAGGTGAAAAAGTTAGATATTTTACAGCGTTGACATATAAAAATGATTTTGGTGTGCTTAATCATCAGTATACTAAAAATGAACGTTATAATTCGCAGTATCGTAAGTATGAAATGAATTTGCGGATGAATTTGGATGTAGATTTGACACCTTCTACTTTGGTAAAGTGGACAATGTTGGGACGTTTGAAAGAAACTACTCAGCCTCGGGATTACGATTTTTCTTTGATATACAATACTCCGTCTGCTGTTTATCCGGTAAAGACTGCCAGTGGACATTGGGGAGGTGATTTAATATATACACGAAACCCTATTGCAAGTTTTTCGGATTATGGTTATCATAAAGAAAATCCTCGTGCACTGTTAGCTGATTTGCGCATTTTACAAGATTTATCATCTATTACTCCGGGATTATCGGCTGAGTTTGCAGTTGCATATGATAATTATGCTGTTTACATTGATGAGGGAGTTAAGACATATAGCTATGAAGTAAATTCCCCTGTATTTAATGAAAGCATAAATGAATATGATCAAAATTCTGAAATCTATGGAACAGACGGTGCTTTGAGCATTAATTGCTGGGGCATGAGCAACCAGTATGTATCTGCTAATATAGAAGGCAAAGTTTTGTATAATCGTACATTTAATCTTCATACAATAGATGTTGGCGGTATTTATCGTCTGGAATATTATTCTGCTCTCGGACGTAACAATACAAATAAAAGATTGTATTACACTGGTACAATAGGTTGGGATTATTCACAGAAATATATGGTTGATGCTACATTTTCACATGTTGGGACAAGTAGATTGCAAAGTGGAAACCGATATCGTTTTTATCCTTCAGTTTCTGCTGCATGGTTGATATCCAAGGAAGATTTTATGCAGAACCTGTCTTTCATTGATTTTTTGAAGTTACGTTGTTCATGGGGGCAAGCTGGTAGTGACGATATTGCTTATGATTTGGATAAGCATTACTGGTCTGGCTATGGCAATTATTTTTATGGCGATGGTAACATTTCAATGGGAGGTATAAAAGAGGGCACTCCTGCTATTAACAACCTTACTCTGGAACGTGTGAATAAGTATAATGTAGGTATCGACCTTCAATTACTAAAGAAATTATCTTTGACAGCTGATGTGTATATGCATAAATATGATAATACATTGATTGATGTTTCAAATTTGTATTCGTCAGTTTTTGGTAATTCCATACCATTACAGAATATGGGTAAATCAGAATATAAAGGATTTGAATTATCGGCAACGTGGAGAGATCAGATTGGTAAAGACTTGAAATATTATGTAGGTGCTAATGTATCCAGAGTCAAAAGCGAAGTCATAGAAAATGGTGAAGGATACAAGGAATATGTTTATATGTCGGGAAAAGGGCTACCTGTAGGCCAGATTTTCGGTTTGGAAGCAATCGGTTATTTTAATGACCAGGAAGATATTGATGCGTCTCCTCAACAACAGTTCTCGACAGTGTCTCCGGGTGATATAAAGTATAAAGATCAGAATCAGGATAATGTTATTGATTATAGAGATGTTGTTGCTATCGGGCACTCTGGTTCTATCCCTGAATGGTATGGCGGTTTGCAATTGGGACTGGAATATAAAGGTTTCGGAATAGACCTCTTGTTTCAAGGTGCTGCAGGTCTGAGCAGATTACTGAACGCGTCGAGCGTATATCAGCCATTACGTAATAATACAAATGTTTCTAAATGGTATATGGAAGATAAAATCCGTTGGACAGAAGAGACTAAAGATGTAGCTAATATGCCGCGCCTTTCAACTTTGGACAATGCAAACAATTACCAGACAAGTACACAATGGCTTGTGGATGGCAGTTACTTGAAATTACGTAATATAAATGTCTATTATAATTTGCCTAAGAAATGGATCATGCCGTTAAGAATGGAGAATTGCCAAGTTTATTTGCGTGGAAATAATATCTTCTCCTTGGATCATGTACCTTATTTGAACTGTGAAAGTATGAGTGTGAATTATCCTGATATAGCGTCTGTCTATGCAGGAGTAAATATCAAGTTTTAATATTTGTATGTTATGAGAATCAATAAGATATTTCTTTCGATATTTGCAAGTTGTTCATTGACAGCTTGTAGTTATTTGGATTTTGACGAATCGGTAGGCCAAACAAAAGAAGAAGTTTATTCTACGTTTGATAATATTCGTCAATTGGTGACAGGAGTTTACTCCTTTCTGCCTCAGGATTTCGGAGTTATGGGAAATGCACTCCGGGAGTCTGCTTCTGACAATGCCATATATGTATGGAATACAAGCGCTGTATACAAGATCTATGAAGATAAGTGGTCTCCTTCTATTACTATCGATGATGTTTGGGGAACTATGTATACAGGGATTCAGGCTGCAAATTCTTATTTGGAGAATTATAATGAAGAGTATTTGGAGCGGTTATCTTTGAATGCTGATTATAAAGAGCAGATAGAGAAGTTCAGAATGTATCCCTTTGAAGTACGGGCTTTGCGTGCTTTCTATTATTTTGAATTGATAAAACGCTATGGCGATGTACCGTTGGTGACCAAAACTTTGCAATTAGATGAGGTAAACAGCCTGAAAAGAACTCCTTATACGGAGGTTGTTGATTTCATCGTTCGTGAATGTGATGAAATAGCCCCTCAATTGCCTATCAGACAGAATGACTTTTATTTGGAAACCGGCCGTGTGACTAGAGGTATGGCAATGGCTTTGAAAGCAAGAACGTTGTTGTATGCAGCCAGTCCGTTGCATAATACATCCGGCAACCGGGAATTATGGAAAAAAGCGGCAGAAGCTGCGTATGATCTTATAGAGACAGGATGGTATAGCTTACCCAATATTGATAATGATCCCATTTATGATGTAAATGGTGGAAATGAAATCTTAAAATCTTCACAATTGATATTTGAACGTCGTAATGGTGATAGTGACAGTTTTGAACGGCTGAATTTACCTATTGGCTTTGAAGGAGGAAATAGTGGTAACGTGCCTACACAAAATTTGGTAGATGCTTATGAAATGGTCTCTGGCGAGTCGTTCAGTTGGGATAATCCTGAACATGTGAAATTTCCTTATGAAGATGAAAACGGAAACAAGACCAGAGATCCTCGCTTTTATAAGACAATTGTTTATAATGGTTCAAAGTTAATGAATACGGTAGTAGAAACCTTTGAAGGTGGAAAGAATGGTTTACCTTTGGTCGGAGCAACGCCGACAGGCTATTATTTACGGAAATACATTAATGAAACAGTTTCATTATCACCGGAAAATCCTATAAGTAAACCCCATCATTATATTTTGTTCCGGTATGCAGAGATTTTGTTGAATTATGCTGAAGCTATGCACGAATGGCAAGGAGGAAATAATCCTGATTATACAGATAATGAATTTCCACTGTCTGCAAGAGCGGCTCTTAATATGGTACGTAATGCTGCTAATATGCCTGATATTACGGAATCAGGTTCTGCCTTTACAGAACGACTTCGCAATGAACGACGTATAGAACTTGCATTTGAAGACCATCGCTATTGGGACATTCGCCGTTGGAAGATGGGTGAGAAAGTTCAAGACATATATGGGGTTAAAATAACGAAATCGGG
>NZ_JAULLJ010000046.1:0-19676 GCF_030518095.1 Bacteroides sp. ET489 | reverse complement strand
CAGCCGTGAATCATGATAAATTCACGGCTGTCTTGTTTCTATGGCACAAACAGTAATCTGTATTCTTCTTTTCTTCTCCTTTCTATTGACGGAATTTTCTTTCCCTTATAGTGACAATATCGTATGAAGTCCACATAAATGTTCCGGTTACCGGCTTCCAGTTTCCTTATCAACGTGCTTTTGGGCATCCTGCCATAACCGAGCAACTTATATGGTCCCACTTGGTATGCCAGACACGCAACCAAAAGTGAATCCTTTCCCAGGTGACGGAACAATGCACACATTTCCTTCAGGTCCTTTCTCAGAATACTGTCTCCCTCACTTTCTGTCAGCCTGACGGGAAACTTTTCCCCTTTTCTGATACGGTGACCGTATGCGACATAAGGATGATGTTCCGGACCATGCCATCCTTCATATTTCTTGATGCACCTGACAGCCGTTTCCCAACGTGAGCCTTCCACATTCTCCTGTGCACGCAAAGAAGTTACCGTCATGGCCAGTACCACCAATGGCAGTACTGACCTTGGAAGTCTTACGGTTATTATAAGGCACCTCCTTCCTGAACTGACAATGAATCTTCCACGGCATCCGTCTCTTCATCACCTGCATTGTTGAAGTCAAATTCCATTTCCGTCATGTTTCCCCAGTTGTCCTCGACAACGACAATGAAGTTCTGCGCCTCGTCACATAGTGAAGTATAATACAGCCTGAACTTCCGGTTCTCCAGCAGATAACGGTCATTCGGCTTGAATTCAAGACCGTTGTCCAGTTTCAGGGAACCTTCCCCGTCATACTGGAAATAACGGATCGTATAGACCGTACCGTCAAAATCGCCCTCACTTTTGAGTTCACACCGTATTTCCGCCGTCTCATTCCTGTTCAGTTCCTTGGGAACCGGCATTGTTTCCACGGTAAACGGATAACTCTGCTGGATTTCCAGCTCGGATTCGCACGAGGTCAATACAAGACTGACCAGACCTATGCAGGACATGGCAATCTTGCCTGCCAGCCCAAATCCTTTTCTTATATTCTTTTCTGTCTTCATTTGTTTTCCTTTGTTTTTGTCAGATATTCATTCAAGTCCTTAAATCCATCATACAGACCGGAACAGTCCATAACCTTATTCCCGAAATGTATGTTCAAAGTCTCCAGTGCGGTAATTCCGGCCCGGTCACGGTCAAGAAAGCACCGGATTTTGCCGTAACCCTCCAGTACGGCATACGACCGTTCCAGATTGGATACAGAGTTCAGCACCAGGCAGTCCTCGTCCGTCACAGTCCGCAATACCAATGCCGAAAGGAAATCCACAAATCCTTCAAACACACAGCACGTATCCTGTTTCTTTCCGGACAGGGACACACAGGAAATGTCCTTGGGAGAGATGCATCCCTTGAACATCGGGTTACGGAGTTCATAACCGCCGCTCCGGTTCATGAAGCCTATGGCAAAATACCGTTTGCCCCGTATTCCGTATGTCACTTCCTTGCAGAATCTCCCGGCAATGGCCGGATCAATGCCTCTCTCTTTCAGGTAACCTTTCAAAGCCTCATGACTCAGTTCCGTCACTTTCACGTCCTCGAATCCGGAAACGCGGGGTATCTTCTTACGTTCCTGTAAAGGCCGGAGGGGAAGGATGCCGGATTTCCCTGAAAGGAACTCCAGCTGTTCCATGAAACCGGTACTTCCGGTAAGTTCTCCGGCAAGATGGAAGATGTCACCTCCCTTTCCGAGGCCAAAATCAAACCAGACATTCCGCTGCGTATCCACCTTGAAGGATGCGGTTCTCTCATTCCTGAAAGGTGATCTGAACCAGACATCATTTCCTTTACGGGATACCGGTATATGCCCCATATCTTCAAGAAAACCGACAAGGGAAATCCGTCTAATCTGTTCCAGTTCCATAACCCGCTAATTTATCATAAAACGAATGCCGATTCCATACTGGGTATGGCAATGTCCGAGACTTCCACCCCACAGGAAACGCTCACGCAAGGAAGCCGTCAATGCCACACGGTCGGCAAGGTACAGTTCCATCTCCAGCGTCAGGGCACAACCGTACACAAAGGCATCGCCGTTTTTCAGGGTGGCCCCGTCATAGAGTATTTTATCAGACCAGTTTACCGTCTCATATCCGGCCAGTGCCGATCCTCCCAGATTGAGGAAGAACACTTTTCCCGCATCGGAAAGGAAATTCAGGTAATATCCGCCTTCTGCCGTAAACTGCGCAGAAGGGATGGTCACATGGCGGTAACCGTGTTTCATGTGCAGGTATTCCGCTCCATATACCCATTTATTCCCGCCTTTGGCATAGCTTGAAAGTGTCATTCCCATATAGTATCCGTTATCGGAAGCCATACCTCCACGCATTTCCACACCCTGCATCCTTGGCAGAATCCGCTGGGCTTCTGCCTGTCCCACGGAAAGGACAAGTAGCAATGCCAGCATATACAATACTTTCGTTCTCATCGTACCTTCAGTTCGTTGATGGTTTCCGCACGCACCAGGTCTTCGTTGACCACCTCAAAACTCTGGTGACGGCCACCCTGTTTCTCATACATCTCTACAACCAGTTTCTTGTCATCCGGTATCGTAAACTTGGGAAGGGCGAATACCGTACATTCCGAATCCCTGCCGTTTACACGTGTCACATAATTATAGGCACGCAGCGGATAAATCACCTGCTCCTGCATGGCCGTACGCTTCATCACCTTTTTGTCCACCACCTTGAACGTAATGAAATCCACGTCAAAGGGCACATTCGAGGAGTTCTTTACCTGGGTATGGAAATAAAGCAGGTCATTATGGGTGTACAGTCCTTTGAGCAGATACTGGATACCGAAACGCTTGCAGCCGATATGACGGATACGGCGCTTGTCATTCTCATACACGGATTTCATGATAAGACGTACCAGACGGGGTGACTCGTTATCCAGCTCGGTCAGATAGATTTCCATGGCATTGTTGGGACGGTTCACCGATTCTCCGTCATGGATGAAATCACACATCTCCACATTCAGCAGCAGCGGCTCATCGGCATACCTCACGTTGAAGGTATAGAAGTTCCCGTCTTCGGTTATTACAGACATATTGGTCTCCTCCCTGAAATTGCGTGTCGTGGCCTTTACTCGGATTACATTCTCGGCACCGTCGGCCTTGCCGGCTATCAGGTTTGTAGAACCGAGATCCACATACTTGACCGGAGCCGGGAAAATGACATGGACGGTCTTGTCATACGTTATTTCCAGTCCGTGCGGCGGAATCATCTGGCTGAAACCGATCTTGCGGGTCAGCCCCTCATAATAATCACCGCTACTCTGCTGCGCCCAGGCAGCCGATACGCCCAGTAAAAGGGCAAACATCATCAGAATCTTCTTCATGTGCTTTTGTTTAATGGTTGTCTTTTCTTTCATAGTTTCCTGTATTTCATTTCTCCGGTGAATGGAGCAGTACCCGGTGTCCGGCCTTCAAAGTAATCTTTACCGTACGCATCCGTTTGGATATGTACTGGGAAACGCCCTGTATCACACCTTTTCCCAGATCGGAGGCAATCTGCGCCCCGGCATCGGTGGAAATGTTGATGCTACTGTTCATCGAGGTTCCCATATTGGCGGCAATCTCTCTGGCAGCGTCATATTCCAGTGAACCCGGCACCAGGATTCCCTGTTGTCCGTCCAGATCATAGACTTCCAGCTCCACAGGCAGGATAGTTCCCTTGTATTCCACGGCATTGACCATGATTTCCAGCCGTTCACCCTGTATGCGTGTGCCACCTACCAGTACGGTCCCTTTCGGTATGAAGCGTCCGGCAACGGACATGGGTTCGGTAAGCCGCAGGCGCAAGGCCTGTCCGTCGGATACGGTCTGCGTACCGTGTACACAGGCAGCAATGGTATTGCCTTCCGTTACTGTCTTCCGGCCGACAGCCGTATTGAAACCGGCATTGCGTTCTCCCGAAAAGGCGGATATGAACTCTTCGTCGCTCATAGGTCTGGAAAGCGAGGATACCACCTCATTGTGAACCTGTTTCACCGGTATGGTTTTTTTGTCCTCCGCTTTTCTGACAGGAGAAGGGGGCTCCACAGCCTGACGGTTATTGTATTTGGCGGCCAGTTCGTATGATTTTTCCATCAGGGCCATCTTTTCCTCCATGCCTGACAGTGGCTCCTGTTTCTGCTGCTGTTGCTGCATACGCTCCAGTTCCTCAATCCTTTCCAGAAGCCTTTCCTTTTCCGGATCGGTCCGCGGTTCATAGATGCTTCCCAGCGTACGGTTCATCTCACGGTAGGCTCCGGCCGAGGAACTGACCGGTCCGGCATTTCCTTTTTCTGTTTCCGTTTCCGTGTTTGTTTGCCTCTCCGGTGGAATGTTATCGGGAAGACGGACACTGTCTTTCCGTTCCTCTTTGGCAAACATGGACTCCGCAGCTTCAAAGAATGTCTTCCTTTTCCTGCTTTCCTGTTCCATCAGAGCCTTTTCATAGGCATCCTTCTTGTTTCCTTCCAGGCGGCTGTCCTCGGGAGAAGGGATTTCCGTATTGAATCCCTGTCCTTTATCCTGCCGCTCCCGTTCCTGCCCGGAAGGTGAGAATATCAGATAGAAACTTCCCAGACACAGCAGGAACATCAGCGGATACACAACAAATCCGGCGCGTTTGCGTTTCTGTTCCTCACTCAGCGGCTTCCTGTCCTTTGAAGACCGGAGCCTGAACGGTTTCATCAGCCGTTCCATTACTTTCTTGACTTTTTCTTTCTCCATTTCTTACAATAGATTGAATGAACTCCATACGGAGTGAATCCTTTTCCATAAAATCCATTCCGGACTCCCGATTATTACTGCCTATAAACGGTCTGCATGCCGTATAGACACATGCGGCTGTAAACGGGACAAACAGTATCCAGAGAACGGCCTTGCGCTGTTTAACGGTAAGTCTGTGGCAGAACCTCCTGAGTTGAAGGTCCGCCTGTCTCGTCAGGTTCCTTTTCATCGCTCTACGCTCCTTATGTCCTTGTTTTCCAGTATGGTCAGATGTTCGATGATAAAGCCGTTGGGGTTGTCATCGGAACGGGAGGTATTCTGAAGCTGGCAGTCAGTCACCAGCGAACGTTCCGTCACGTTACTCTCACGGATAATCATCTGGCGGGCATACGTCCTGGCCCTGTAAGGGTAGCCGGAAAAGTCGCAGACCACGCTGTCCACCCGTACCACCTGATTGATATTACCGGAAATGAGACGGTTATAATATCCTTTCTCTGCAAAATCCACATAGTAATGATAGGCGCTTTTGTCCGCCAGCTGCAAGGCACGGTTGATATTGTGCTCAATGGCATCCTTCTGTGGCGACAGCCCGAAAAAGAGCTCATGGAACCTTCTTACATGCTCCCTGGCTTCAGCCGGACGGTTTTGTGAAAGATCCTGCGAAAGGGCAAGCATCAGTGACTTGCCGCCATCGAGTACATAAATTTTCTCACGCTGTTTCTCCGCAAAGCGGTATGAGTTCCACAGGGCAAAGACGGTCACAAGCGTGCAGCATCCGACAAAGACCGCAAGCATCAGGCGTATCCGTCTGAAACTGCTTTCAATATTGGTCAGTGATTTGAATTCCATCTGTTTTCATGATTTTTATGTTCCTGTTCTGTTTATTTTCCACGCAGACGCCCTCCGATATTTCCCAGTCCGGAACCTGCGGCACCGGCTGCAAATCCTCCGGCCTTGGTCGCAGTACGGTTGATGTTTCGGTTGTAGTTTCCGCCACCGCCTGCCTGCACAATCCATCCGGCCACGGTCGGCACGGTAAAATATCCGATGATACCTATCAGCATGAAGATCACATATACCGAATTGGAGTTGTCCAGCGAATAGTTCGGATTGTTCTGGAGCTCCAGGATGTCGTTCTGCAGCATAAGTACCTGAATCTTGGCCAGCATACAGCTGAAAAGGTCACTCACGGGAAGCCACAGATAGACGGAAATGTAACGTGTGAACCACTGGCTGAGCGTGGACTGGAAACCGTCCCACACACTGAAGGCAAAGGCAATGGGACCAAGGATGGACAATACAACCAGAAAAAAGGTCCTTACCGTATCTATAAGCAGGGATGCCGCGGCAAAAAGCAGTTCCAGCAGACTGCGGAAGGCGTCCCGGATATTCTTTTCCAGATTGTACATGCCCACTTCCATATACATGCCCATGCGGGTTGCCATGGCATCGGGCGACCATCCGAGCTCGTCCAGCTGACGGTCAAACTCCTCATCGCTGACCAGATAGGCCGTTTCCGGATTGCGGAGCATGGCTTCACGTTCCAGCCTGTCCTTCTGCTCACGGTACTGCTGCATATCCATCGTCTGCCCCTCAAGCATCTTGTGGGTTCCCTGCACAATCGGACTCAGCACCGTATTCATCGTTCCGAGTACCAGAGTCGGGAAAAGCATGATGCAGATGCCTATCGCAAACGGGCGCAGAAGCGGATACACGTCTATCGGTTCGGCACGGGCAAGCGACTGCCAGACACGGACGGCCACATAGAACAGGGCACCGAGTCCGGCAAGTCCCTTGGCTACATCCAGCATATCCTCACAAAGGGGCATCATTTCATTGTAAAGGCTCTCCAGAATGGTATGGAGATTCGAGAAATCCACGGATAATAATACCATAGGCTACCAGTATTTGGAGGTGTCATTGCCATAGAGCTTCAGGACACGGTCAAGGTCATTCTTCTTGCGGGCACGCAGAAAACTCACGGCTATATTCCTGTTCGTATAGTAATTCACGAGATTGCGGTAACGGCGCATACTGGCATAACAGTCATCCACCACGTCCATACGGTCCTTGTCGGTCATGGAAAGGGTGCTGACGTTGATTACCTGCCTGAGATCCTGCAACACCCCGTTGCTCTCTTCCAGAAGTTTGGTATAACCGAAAGCGATTGCATCCAGCTCTTCGGGAGAAAAGTTCTCGTCACCCAGCATCTTCTGGAAATTGGTCACGTAGATTTCCGACACGTCACCGACCATCAGGATAATCTCACTGACCTTACGGGCATCCTTCACCAGATTGTTGACGGACTTCAGGGCATCATAGTATTTCTTGTACTGCTGGTATATCTTCACCGTCTCCGCAAAATTCTGGGCGGTACTTGTCGCGGTTGAAGAGGTATGCACGATATTGTCCGACATGTTGATGATACTCTGGGCAAGGTTCCCCGGATCGGTCACCACCCACTGTGCCCGTATCTGTCCGGCAAGGAAAAAGGTTCCTGCACAAAGTAGCAGCAGTCTTTTTCTCATGGACGTACCTCCTTCCTTACATAGTCACCGTTCGGAGAAAAGGTCAATACGTCAGCCGCCTCATTGTAGGCGATGTCTATGCGGTAGCCGGTATTGATGAACAGGTTACCGTTTTCTTCCACCAGCAGATAGGTTTCCGGCTTCAGCTTCCGTGTCTTTCCGCTGCGGGCGAAGACCGTCACCTTGTAGGCGTCCCCTTCCTTATATATAAGGACATCGGGCTTGCCTTCCACACTGCTCCATGAACCGCACAGGCGGTCACAGTCCTTGAACCTGCTTTCACTACAGCTCTGCAGCAGCAGTGATGCCGCCCCGATCAGGCAGGCGGCCAGTCTGTACAACTGTCTGTTTTTCATGTCTTGTCTTTTTTAATGATGTTGTTCTTGTTTTACTGAATCTCTCAAAGTCCCATCTTGCGTCTCTTTGGCTTCGGACTGACAGGGATGCGGACTTTTCCGGTCGGTCTGTCCTTACAGACTGGCTGCCGACATTCCTTGCGGATAATGGTATCGTCCTTTTTGTTTGGGGACTTCAGGCCAACCATGGTTTCAAACCTGGCATAAAGTTCTTTATATGCCTTTTCTGCCTGTTGCCGCCTGATTTCATCCGGGGAATTCCGGTCAATGCCGTATTTCATGAGAAAACAGGAATTAATGAAAGGGCTGTCAATATTCTTCGGGTTGGCGATGAAACCTCCCAGCTTTTCCAGTTCCCCGTACAGCTTGTCGAGATACTGTACGGGAGGAGGGGAACAAAGCCGCTCGAAGACCTTCTCCACAGCATGTGTCAGTCTTACATCGACCTCCACGGCATCAGGTATCTCGCCTCTGAGCCTTCTTTCCCTGTAATCTTCCGGTTCCATACTTTCAAGCCGGTGATACAGCTCATAGTCTTCTGAAAATCCGTAATGTTCACGGATATCTTTCGGTATGTCCCATCCGTTCATCAGGGACCAGTAGAGACATTCGATTGTCTCCTTACGCTTTCTTTCATCCGATTCAAAACTGTCATTCATAACCGTCATGCTTTACCGTTTGACCTTTTCCTTTCCCTTCTCATTTCCGCAATACGTTTCACGGCCAGTTCCAGATTTCCGCCCAGTTCCTTGGCCAGCTTCTGCAGTTCCAGCTTTTCCGACTCTTCCGTGGTATATACGGCATATTCCTCATCGCTGACTTCCGTGGCATACACGGCCGAGTGGGTACCGCCAAGACCGATCCAGACCTCACGGTAGAAACGTCCGGGATGGTTGGCCTGGTTAATGGACAGGATCTGTCCGCGTTCCTTGTCGGTCAGTCCGAGAAGCCGCTGGATATGGTCGAACTTGTTCATGTATTTCCGCTGGTCAAGAAGAATCTTGCAGTCACTGTTGTTGATGATAGCTTCCTTTACGACAGGGGAACTGATGATGTCATCCACTTCCTGGGTGACCACCACGGCCTCACCAAAATATTTTCTGACGGTCTTAAATAAATACTTTATGTACTCACTCATATTGGCAGACATCAGGGCTTTCCAGCATTCCTCAATGAGTATCATCTTGCGGATGCCTTTCAAACGGCGCATCTTGGCGATGAAGGTTTCCATGATTATCAGCGTGACCACGGGCAGAAGCACCTTGTTTCCGCTGATATTGTCCAGCTCGAATACGATAAAGCGCTTGTTGGTAAGATCCAGTTCCTTGTCCGAATTAAGCAGGAAATCATAATCACCGCCACGGTAGAACGGTTCCAGTACGTTCAGGAAACCGTCGATGTCAAAATCCTTCTCACGGACTTTCTTCTCCTCAATCATCCGGCGGTAGTCATCACGCACAAACTCGTAGAATCCGTTGAAATCGGGTCTGACATCCCTGTTTTCCGTTATCCTGCGAATGTAAGCGTTCACCGCTCCAGAAAGGGCCACTTCTTCCGAACGCCTTGGGGCTTCATCCTCACGTTTCCAGAGTGTGAGTATCAGTGTCTTGATGCTTTCACGCTTTTCCACGTCAAATTCCCCGGAATCCGTATAGAACGGATTAAAGGCGATGGGATTGTCCTCCTCATAGGTGATATAGATACCGTCCTCGCCATGTGTCCGGTCATGAATCAGGCTGCAAAGTCCCTGATAGCTGTTTCCGGTATCCACCAGCAGGATATGGGTACCCTGTTCATAATACTGGCGGACAAGGTGGTTCGTAAAGAAGGATTTACCGCTGCCGGAAGGACCGAGTATGAACTTGTTGCGGTTGGTGATGATTCCCTTGCGCATAGGCAGGTCACTGATGTCCAAATGAAGCGGTACGCCGCTCTGCCTGTCCGTCATACGGATACCGAACGGGCTGGGTGAACTGCGGTAATTCGTTTCCGAAGCAAACAGGCAGACAGCCTGTTCCAGAAAGGTATAGAAACTTTCCTCAGCCGGGAAATCGCCCGCATTGCCTGGAATACCAGACCAGTACAGCACCGGAGTATCTATCGTGTTGTAATGGGGTACGCATCCCATCAGAGCAAGCTGGCTACCGGTATCGTTCTTGATACGCCTTAACTCTTCCTCGTCTTCCGCCCAGGCCAGTACGTTACAGTGGCACCGTACCGGAACAAGCCCTTTCGTATGCGCCTCGTCAAGAAACATTTCTGCCCATTCATAGTTCACGGCATTGCTGCGGCTGTATTTCGACAGGGACAGCATGTTGCGTGAAGTCTTTTCCATGCGTTGCAGGATTTCCTGCGCATCATCGATGAACACGTACTGCGAATAGACATGGTTGCATGAAAGCAGGAGTCCCACCGGAGCCGCAAACGAAAGACGGCAGTCGCTACGGTCCGTGGACAAGCGCTCATAGCGCATGTCCGTGCCCACACTGCCGGGAAGGTCTTCCGTATCGGAAAGCAAATGCAGGCAAAGACGTTTGTCACCGATGCGCATGCGTTCCGGATCAAGGCAGATGTCCTGTAATACGGGGTGCATATCCTCCATACCGAGAGTCAGGTATCTTTCAATCAGTCCGGGACATTCTTCCGTTCCGACAACCTCTTCCGTTCTGAGACGCTTCATCCTGACATGCCCCGAATCGTTCATGATACGCTCGAACTGCTCCACCGCCTCCAGAAATTTCACGACCGAATCCCAGTCCGTGATTTCCTTGGGAAGGATATAGCCGCGGCACAGGGTACTGAAATCACTGCGGCGACGGGCACGTTCGCGTGTAGTCTTTGTCAGATACAGGAAGCAGCGGTGCCTGAGATACGGGCGTTCGTTGAAATGACGCTCATAGCTGCGGGACAGGAAACTTTCCGTCCCGTCTCCTTCGCTCCGGTAGTTTTCCTTGACGAACCAGTCCTGCTTGTACACGACAGAATAATTGGGAAGCACCTTCATGGCCTTTACCCAGGTACCGTGAATGGCTTCGTATTCTGCCGCCGTCACCGTGTACAGTTCAGGCAGCTCGACCTCGAAGGCTACAGTAATGTCCGCATCCTTGCTTACGATGCAGTTGTTTTCCACGGCCAGAATCGGGAATCTGTCTTCCAGATCACAGACCTTCAATACACTTCTCATTTCTTTCTCTTCTTTTGGGTTAATGCTCTGAATATTCTGCGATGGGCTGACAAATAGCGCGGATGGCGTTTTTCGGCCAGCATCTTCATCAGCCCGTGCTCACCGTAGCGGGCATTCATGCGGAAGGTCAGCCATACGGCCAGGGTACCGGATATCGCTCCGAAAGACAAGCATACCAGCTGGCTGGCACCGGCCATATACAGGACAACCACCGCAAGAAAGACCGACACAAGGCCTCCGGCAAAAAAGAACAGGTACTGTGATTTCAAGCCCTTGAACTCAATCGGACGGCCTGCTCCCTTGTTGATACGGTAATCCATGGCTTACAGGAAGAAGGAACGGAGAATGGTGGCGGCCACAATCAGGAAGATGCAGGCGAAGAACCAGCTTGCCGCAGTCTTGGACGTATCCGGGTCGCCGCTGCTGAACTTGCCATACGTCTTGATACCGCCGACCAGACCGAGTACGGCTCCGATGGCATAACACAATTTGGTGGCCGGGTCGAAATACGAAGTCATAAGGCTGGTAGCCTCATTGATGCCGGCAAGACCCTGTCCCTGTGCGAAGGCACCTGCCGCTGCCAGCACACACAATACTGAAAATAGGATTCTTCTTTTCATTGTCGAATCATTTTGGGGTTTGACATAAATGTTGAATTCGACTGCAAATATATAAGGCTTAAACCGCTGTGATACAACACCGTCATCAGGTGTCACCAGATGTCATCAGATGTCATTCAGGAAGCCTTACAGACATAAAAAAAACATCCCGAAAAGATTTCCGGGATGCCTGAATATATCGGTGTCAGATATATTTCCGCCAGTCGCCAGACGGCTCATTCCCATCCTTTACTTTAAGAGGTTTGGGGTTGCCGTCCTCGTCAAGATACCTTTCTATCAGTTCCTCTACAATCGCGGAATTCTCCATATTGAAAAGGAACACGTCAATCAGGCTGGTCTGCCTGATGGAGAACAGGACACGCGCTGCCTGCATGGCCTTCTCATGGTCGGCTTCATCCTGATGTGTCAGATATTCGCCGAGTACTTCCATGTCCCTGCTGGACAGAACAGGTGATACGGATTCCACTTCGGGAGACTCCGCATCAAGGTCTTCCTGGACTTCTTGCAGAAGTTTCATCTTATCCAGCTGAAGGTTGCATTCCACATCTTCCTGCTGCACGTCCTCCTCTTCACCGATAAAATTCCTTTCAAGTGGCTGGCTCATGAAGGGAGCGGCAGTCTTTCCGGCATTCTCGTCCAGATAGACATAACGGGTACTTCCCATCACTTCTGTATCTGAAACCGCAGATTCCGTTACGACAGTTTCTTTCTTTTCCTTCTTCACGCAAGGTTTCCCATAAAGCAGGGTACAAACAGTTTCGATACGCCTTCTCCAGCCATACACGCTGTACAGCAAATAGCCTATACAGACAATCCGTACACAGAAGTATATCAGTTCTTCCATAAAGAATCCTTATAGAGAAAACATTCAAGTTCATTCTTCAGCAATTCTCCGTGGCGTTTCAAGTGCTCCTCCACGATATTGCTCACATAGACTGAAATACTCATGCCGGGAGCCATAAACGGAATAAGGCGGCTTGCCTTGTTGTACAAACTGCAACGAATACGAATCTGACGTCCTTTCCCGACTGGAGCATCGTTCAGATACACACGGCTATATTCGGGAAAGCAGTTCGCTATTCCTATTTTCTCATTCAAATCTCTGACCTGTCTTTTCAGTGAACAAATCTTATTGGACAGTACATAAACGCAACATAACAGCAGGCCGCAAACCAATACGGCAACAGTCAATACAATCCATATCATTTTCAGAATGTTTTTGGGGTTTTTCGGCGAAACAGCTCGCCAAGCTCTTCACTGTAAGTCTCAAGATGGTGTGCCAGCACATTATCCAAAAAAGCGGGCACACTCATGTCATCACTCAGAAGGGGAAGGATACGGGCCAGCCTGCAATACATGTCATAGCTGATATAGGTCTGCTTTCTGTGTACGGACTTCTTTCTGTCCAGAAACAGTTCTTTGTACATTTCCACCTTCTCTTCCAGTCCGGGATCGGCGCGTATCGTTTTGCGGGACTTTTCCTGTCCCTGTGTCTTTACTTCCGGCACATTTTTTTCCTTTTCTGTGACAGGAAGAACATTCTCACCGACATCAGTTCCAGATTTACCACAGGAAATGGATTCACTGGCCATCATGTCCTTCAAGGCATCCTCATCCACCTTGAATATCTCTCTTTTTTTTGCCATAGTTCTTATCCCGGAAATATGATACGTTCCATCTCCTGGGCAAACGCCTCAAGACGGCTGTCTTTCAGTAGTGATTCGGAAGGAGGGAGAAGGGTGCAGCGGAAATGCTGCCTGGAAGAAGGTGTCATTTCCTTGTTGAAGCGTTCAAGATCCGGAAGTACGGTTTCAAAGACCTTCAAACCCATACGGAGCACTATTGCATTATACATTACATACAGTTCCTTGGAAGTACGGCTGTCCATACGGTTCCAGAATAAACGTATGTCCTTCAGGGGAGCTTCCGGATGCTGTCCGATAAAATCCTGAACGGTCGATACAAAGGAAAGGCTGCTCTGCATGACCATACGGTCCTTTACAATGGGAGTAAAGATAAAATCCATGTTCATGACGGACTCGAATACACCACGGGAGTTCACCGTTCCGGGAAGATCGAAGAATATCAGGTCATAGTCGCCTTCCAGTTTGCCGGGAATCTCTGCGGCTGCCTCCGGCGTGGAAGTGACGATCGGATAGGCCTTACGGGAACCGTCCTCAAACTGACGGCAGAAAAGTCGCTGGTGATACTCGCTTTTCTCAAGATTCTTCAAATCCCTTCCCCTTAGTTTTTCCAGACTGAACTGTGGATAGTCACAGTCAACGACAGCAACTTTCAGACCTTTTACATAATTAAAATAACTGGCAAGAACCGCTGTTACCGTGGACTTGCCCACACCGCCTTTCTGATTGCTGAAGGCGACAAGAATCGGACGTTTGTTCATACCTTTGTTTTTGGGGTTAATATTCACTTTTTCTTTCACTAATCTTATAATGGCATTACGCTATTGTGATACTATTGTTGCCATGTTATTATGTCCTTATGTTATTGCAATACTATGTTGCCATATTATTATGTCCTTATGTTATTGCAATACTATGTTGCCATGTTATTATGTCCTTATGTTATTGCAATACTATGTTGCCATGTTATTATGTCCTTATGTTATTGCAATACTATGTTGCCATGTTATTATGTCCTTATGTTATTACAATACTATGTTGTTATGTTGTTATGTTATTGCAATATTGCACGCTTAAATCGCGTCAAAAATAAGGTCTTTCAAGCATACAGGTAATATGTAGCCTGCACCATGACATCAGATGTCATCAGACGTCTTTATATGTCATACAATCCACTATTTCACAACTGTTTACACGGTCATAATTTTGCAAAGTCAGAACCGATAGACGGCTTGGAACATCTTCCGACGGACAGCAGCACTCCGCTCACGTCGCGCAGCAATCCGCCGGAGGTGGATTCTCTGTTCAAACGAACAGAGCAAGTTGTGTTTTTGTCCGACAGAAAGTATTCTGCCCGACAAAAACCAACTTGCCCTCCCTCACGGTCGGGGGATTTTCCTCCAAAGTCGGAAAATCTGACGGAGAAAGCAAAACAACCCAAAACCAAAAAAGCATGGAGAAAAAACAGGCTAAAAGGACAGGCAGAAAGCCGAAAACTGATCCGGCGGACTACAAGTACAGCTTCCGTCTGAACGCGCAGGAAAAAAGCAAATTTGAGAAACTGTTTCTGGAATCCGGAGCAAGGGACAGGACAATCTTTATCAAGAAATCAATCTTTTCAGAACAACTGAAGGTAATCAAGGTGGATAAGGTTTCCATGGACTATTACATCCGGCTCGGGGAATTTTACAGACAGTTCCAGGCAATAGGCAACAATTACAATCAGGTCGTAAGGGCCGTACAGAAAAATTTCGGGGACAAAAGGGCGATGTCCTTGCTTTACAAACTTGAAAAGGCTACCCTGGAACTGATATTGCTCAACAAGCAGATTATGGCATTAACCAAAGAATATGAAAAGGAATGGTTGCAAAGATAAGTCATGGGGCAAGCCTTTACGGAGCGCTGGTCTATAATCATGAAAAGGTATTTCAAGGGACAGCGGAAATCCTGTCCGGACACCGGATGATTTCCGACCGCCCGGAACTGCCGAGCGAGGACATGCGTCTGGCTCTCCTTTCATTTGAAAACCATCTGACGGTAAACAGGAGGACAGACAAGCCGGTCCTGCATATCGCCCTCAGTCCGGCACCGGAAGACAGGCTGGACAATGACAGGCTGGCGGAACTGGCAGAAAAATACATGCAGAAAATGGGATACGGTGACCAGCCGTTCATCGTGTACAGACATGGAGATACCTGCAACACGCACGTACATATCGTGAGTGTATGCATTGACGATGAAGGAAGGAAAATCAATGACTCCTATGAACACCGCCGTTCAATGACAGCCTGCCGGGAACTGGAACAGGAATTCGGACTGCGTAACAGTGCGGATAGGGAAAGACGGAATCCGAAAGCGGAACTGAAAAAGGTGGATGCCTCACAGGGGGATATACGCCACCAGATAGGAAACACGCTGAAGGCTGTACTGGAAAGCTACCGTTTCCAGACTTTCGGAGAGTATTCTGCACTGCTTTCCACACTGAACATTGAAGCCCGACAGGTACGGGGCGATTACATGGGAACACCCTATACGGGTATCATCTATTCGGCTACAGACGACAGAGGGAAAGTGGTCTGCTCTCCAATAAAAAGTGCAAGGTTCGGCAAGCGTTTCGGAAATACGGGACTGTCCGAACGTATGTTACGGCATACACAGAACTTCAAAGAAGGCAAATGGGCTCCTGCCATATCCGGCAAGATCGTATGGGCCATGCGTAACGCAAAATCGGAACAGGAATTCAGGGAACTGCTGAAACAGGAGCACATTGATGTGGTATTCCGAAGGAACAATACCGGACGTATCTATGGCGTCACATTCATAGACCATGAACGGCGCGAGGCGTTCAACGGTTCACGTATGGGAAAGAAGTTTTCTGCCAACGTATTCAACGATTTTGTCTGCTGGTGGGAAGGAATACCCTGGCAGGAGAGACAACAGTCCGGTCCGGAGGAACTTTGGAAACGGTACGGCCACCGTATGGAAGAAAACAGTGCGCTTGAACAGGTGGCAGGCATCTTCTCCTTTGAGGCAAATCCGGCAGTCGATTACGAGGAAGAAGCGTTCCGTCGCCGCATGAAACGGAAAAAGAAACCACAGAAACGCAAATCACGCGGTATCTGATCAATCAAAATGAGTCAACAACAGGGGGAACAACGGATTCCCCCACAATCATATACATTATTATGCAACAGGAAGACGATTTGAGAGCCCTTGCCAAGATTATGGAATTCGGCAGGGCAGTCAGTATTTTTATTCTGGTAGTCCACGTTTATGTGTACTGCTATCCCAGTATGAGTGCCTGGCATCTGAATCTGGACGTCATAGACCGGATACTGATGAACTTTGACAGGACAACCGGTATATTCGGCTGTATCCTTTGGACAAAACTGATGGCAGTGCTTCTGCTGGCCATATCCTGCATGGGTACCATCGGAGTCAAGGGTGAGAAGATTACATGGCAGCGTATATGGGCGGTACTTACTGCCGGGGCGGTTCTGTTTTTTATGAACTGGTGGTTGCTTGACCTGCCTTTTCCGCACGAAGCCGTCACGGCCTTGTATGTTGTAACACTCGCAGCCGGTTATCTATGCCTGCTCATGGCAGGACTGTGGATCAGCAGGCTTTACAGACATAACCTGATGGAGGATGTATTCAATATGGAAAACGAATCCTTCATGCAGGAGACAAGGCTGATGGAGAATGAATATTCGGTCAATCTGCCCACAAGATTCCAATACGGCGGCAAGCTCAATGACGGTTGGATCAACGTGGTCAATCCTTTCCGTGCGACCATCGTATTGGGAACACCGGGTTCCGGTAAATCATACGCAGTGGTAAACAACTACATCAAACAGATGATTTCCAAAGGTTTCAGTGTCTATATCTATGATTATAAATTTGAAGACCTTTCCACCATTGCCTACAATACCTTGTTACACAATATGGACAAATACAAGGTAAAGCCACATTTCTACGTCATCAACTTCGATGATCCGCACCGTTCACACCGCTGCAATCCCATCAATCCGGAGTTCATGACGGACATCTCTGACGCATACGAAGCAAGCTATACCATCATGTTAAATTTGAACAAGACCTGGGTGTGACCTGGAAAGTCATGTAATTGATTGTTAAACAACAATGTATATTGTAAGATTTAACCCGCTGTTCCGTCAGCGGTAGCCTACTATAAGGTGCATCTCCAGTGATGGGTTGTGCCAAGCTTATAGGACAAAGTACACTTTCCGAAAGGACAAGACTGAACCGTGAGGGAAAGTCAAGGGTGGTTAGTATCATACCGCCAAGTGGCGAGGCTGGATAGCATGGTTAACGTAAGTGAACTGACTTTAGCCGTCGTAAGGTTTGAAGGAGCGCAAGATACTTTAGCTCTCACCAAAAGGTAAGCAGTCGGATAACCCTTGCCCATGTTAGGGTTACACGGACACAGAACTGCCGGCGGACTTGGCAGAACCTAAACTATCCGTTTGTCAATTACGTGGAACAGGGCAAGCCTGTATCTCTCTCGTAAGAAAACGAGTAAGCAAACCGCAAGGCAAGCCGAATGGGGTGCAGGTATGAGATAACGGAAAAAGCGAACGCCATCCTGTAATGGGGTGGATACGGATTGAATCGACATCACGGGTTGCTGTTGGTGACATCATCCGACACGAAAGTGGGCAGACTTCCGTATATGGTAACTCTTTACAAGATAACTTATAGAACTTTCAAAAGGAGGAAAGCAAATGAACGAAACGAAAACATCGTGTGCGCCTGCTGACAACAGGAATCAGACTTGGGACGGTATGGACTGGTCCAAGTGTGAAACCTATGTCCGAAAGCTACAAGCGCGTATTGTAAAGGCTCAGAAAGAAGGCAGACATAATAAGGTAAAAGCCTTACAATGGATGCTTACTCACTCTTTTTACGCCAAGGCATTGGCGGTAAAGAGGGTTACTTCCAACAAAGGAAAGAATACGTCTGGAGTAGATAAACAGCTTTGGGATTCTCCCAAGCGCAAGTACAAAGCAATTGATGAACTCAAACGCCGTGGTTATAAACCTCAACCGCTCCGTAGGGTTCATATCAAGAAAAAGAACGGCAAACTTCGACCGTTGGGAATACCGACAATGAAAGACAGAGCGATGCAAGCATTATACCTAATGGCTTTGGAACCGATAGCCGAAACGACAGGCGACCGTTTTTCCTATGGTTTCCGCAAGAAACGCAGGACAATGGACGCTATCCGTCAGATTGACACGGTTCTAAACCGCCAACATTCCCCCGAATGGATTTTGGAGGGAGATATTAAAGGCTGCTTCGACCACATCAGCCACGACTGGCTTCTTAATCATATTCTTATGGATAAGACGATACTCAGAAAATGGCTGAAATGTGGAGCTGTATTCAATGGCAAACTGTTCCCGACAGAAGAAGGTACACCACAAGGAGGTATCATATCACCTACACTTGCAAATATGGCACTTGACGGACTTCAACCACTCTTGGCTGAAAGATTCAAAAGACGTTTCATCAACTATAAGACATTCCACTACAAAGTGAATCTTATCAGATATGCGGACGATTTTATAATCACTGGTCGGGATAAGGAGCTTTTGGAAAACGAGGTCAAACCTATAGTAATAGAATTTCTCAAAGAAAGAGGTCTTACTTTATCCGAAGAGAAAACTACCATTACAAACATATACAAAGGTTTTGATTTCTTAGGTTTCAATATAAGGAAGTTTGGCAAAAGGCTATACACGTCACCGTCAAAAGAGGCACAGAAACGCTTTAGAGCTAAAATCAGTGACATCGTTAAAGGACATAAAACGTGTAAGCAGGAATCGCTGATACGAATGCTCAATCCTGTAATTACAGGCTGGGGAAATTACTACCGATATGGTGCATCAACCGCTGCTTTTCATGATTGCGACTACCACATTTATAACCTCACGAAACAATGGGCTTTACGCCGTCATCCGAAGAAACGCATAACCTGGGTGGCAGACAAGTATTGGCACGAAATTCGGGGGCGTAAATGGACATTTGCATGGAAATATGAATCAAAGAACAAGAAAGTAAATTACTTGACTCTTAAAAGGTTGTCGGATATACATTATACTCCGTATAAACAAATCAAGGGTGAAGCAAATCCTTTCGACCCGGACTATGATGATTATTTCTCTCAGCGAAAGGAACAACAAATGCTGGAATCTCTCAAAGGACGTAAGTCTCTCTTATATTTATGGAACAAGCAGAATCGGACATGTCCGTTATGTGGAAAAGTTATAGATTGTACAAAAGCATGGAACGTCAACGAAATACATGTTAACGGTTCGATTGTACGACAACTTGTCCACAACAACTGCTACAAGCAAAATAAACGAAAATGTTGAAAGTATGAGCCGATTTCTAATAACAAATAGGAATATTGAGTTGCTTGAGCCGTATGAGGGGAAACTCTCACGTACGGTTCTTAGGGGAGGAAGAGGCAGCAATGCCTCTGACTTACCCGATATTGAAAAACAGGGTGACTTCTTTGTAGAGTCTCCGATTATCCTGCTGGCAGCTATAATCTGGTATTTGAA
>NZ_JAULLJ010000045.1:0-20702 GCF_030518095.1 Bacteroides sp. ET489 | reverse complement strand
TAAAAAACATCTATCTACTCTACTAAATGCGTCTTCTGCCCCATCATTTTTTCCCTAGTTAGGAAAAAATTCCTTCCCAGTTAGGAAAAAATTTTTCTCCAGTTAGAAAAAAATCGCAGCCCAAGTTGGATTTCGAAAGGTTACACAATAACAATAAAAAAGGGCGAACCGAAGTCCGCCCTTTTCCATATTATATATCTGCTATCGTATTATTCAAGAATAACAACACGGTTCAGATAGTTCTTACCGAACATGTTTTCAGTACCACCGAAGCCTACGAGTTCAAGCTGATCACCATTTACGCCTTCAGCAACCAAAGCATCGTAAACAGCCTGTGCACGTTTTTCAGACAACTTCTGGTTCAGAGATACGCTACCAGTAGCCTTATCAGCATAACCTGCAATCTTGTACTTCTTATCCGGATTAGCCTTCAGGATCTTAGCAGCCAACTGGATGTTAACCTTACCGTAGCCGTCGATCTTAGCGCTACCAATCTTGAAGAAGATAGCACGCGGACCAGCAACTTGTACTTCCTTAACAACTTCTTTAACTTCAGGCTTAACGTTAGCCAATGCATTCTTAGCATCAGCCAAGTCAGCTTGAGCTTTTGCCAATTCGCTTCTGTACTTATTGATTTCTTCGTTGATAGCGTCCTTTTCAATCTTAGAAACCAGCGGAACAAACTTCTTACCACCAAATGTATAAGCAGCACCGATTGTCAAACGACCAGTAGCTTCTGCTTTGCGGCAATCGCTTGCATCACCGAAGATAGAAGGAGTTACACCAGCACGAGCTTCCAGATTCAAAGCCCACTTGTCAGTAATGTCATAACCCAATCCTAAACCAACTGTGGCACCGAAACGAGCTTTCAAGCTATGTTCTGAATAAGTATAAGATTGTGCACCTGTAGCAGCATTCAATGTAATATTAGTATCAACTGCCTTACCAAGATTCATTGTAGGACCACCAAACAGATAGAGGTTGAAAGCACGATCCGGATTATAACCACCAAACAAGTTAATCAGATTCAGCATAGCGTCCAGATTGATTTCACCGAACTTCTTGCAATAACCATAGTAACCGTTATCCTGCTTATCCAGGCTTTGCCACAGTCCACCAATCTGACCGCGAACACCCCAAACCGGATTGATATACTTTCCTACTGAAACATTGAAATTGAAAGTCGGAGTATTCATACCATCGTTGAAGACAGCCATACCGCCGACACCAACTCCTACAAAAATATTATCCGAACCTTTCTCGGTATAATATTTATCTTTTTCTTGCGCATTCATTGTCAAGCATGCACCTGCAAGTAACAATGAAGCCATTATAAATTTTCTTTTCATTTTTCTCTCGGTTTAAAATATGACTTGACAAACTAATTAATCAGGAATTACGATACCACCACCGGCGTTGCCACTACCGTGACCGTGACCATGTCCGTGACCTGCAGGTGCATGATCATGACCTGGGATTTGCTGATTATCTTCTATTTTCAAATTGAAAGAAGTATAATCGTCTACTGTTACTGTAGCAATCTGAACTTCCTCTGTAACTTCACCTTCTACCGTAGTAACACGTTTGAAAGTATAAACGGTCGGAACAATTGTATAAACAGCGTTTACTTTTGTCATAGAGTGAGCATAAATTGTCACTTCTTTAGATCTTTGTTCTTCAGTATAAGTTTCATCCAATGTATTTATAAAACCACCAACCAAAGCTTTTTCTTCGAAAGTACAATCTTCAGCAAATGTTTTCTCTACAACTTTAGAGCCACTCTTGAAGGTGTATGAAACAGATTCTTCATAGTAATAATCAGTAACATTCGGGATTTCTACAACATCACCAGCAATATCCTTTGCATCCTCTTCTTTAGCCTCATTCACAATGGTAACTACTGGTTCACCTGGTTCCGGTTCAGCCTGCAGAACGATAGTAGTAGTCAAAGTAAGGAACTGACCAGCTTGCAAAGCAGGAACGTTTACCGTATTAGAACCTTCCAAATTATTATATTTAGCCGTAACGGTAACAGTTTTTGCTTCGATACCAGGATTTCCAACAAATACAGGTCCGTCTGAATAAGTAATAGCGGCCTGATCAGTAACATTTGTTGTAGTTGTTCCGTCTACATAAAGAACTGTCGGGCTGATTGTAGCCTGTGCATTAATAGGATCAACATTAATGTTGAACTCCTCTTTCTCACAAGAAGTAAGAGTTGTAGCCAAAGCTACTACGGCCAGCGCAAACATTGCACCAATACCGTTCAAGAATTTCATTCTTTTCATCTCAATAATAAATTAAAAATTTAACAATTCTGACTTAATAAAATATGGATTAAAACTATTTTCTTTCATTATATTATCGCTCGCCTCAGCTTTATACTGTTTATAGTATTGCTGTTCGTTACCTGCATTATACAAAATTCCAAAATTTCGCGAGAGCATCACCCTCGGCCAATGTTTAGTTCTTTTATACTTATAGGGAGGCAAGGCGACCTGAAAACGCCAACCACCATTGATATTGATCCCTTTTGCTTTCATCGCATAAAGTCCAATAGAGCAATAGCGAAAATGGCGTATGACTTCAAACTTCGCACCCACTTCCTTCTGCAGATACCGTTCTACCTTCAAGTTAAACTGCGTATTGTATAAAGGCCAATAAAAGCTTCCCCCTAACGACCACGTAAAAGTAATGGTAGGATCGTAATGATAAGTAAAAGCATCCCAAAAGCCATTTCCGGTAGCCCCTACCCGTGCCAACAAGGAAAAACGCTCGTCGGGAAAACGATATGCCATATCCAAATCGACACCATACTGGCTGGCATTAAAAAGTCCCGCCGTCAGCTTACCAAAGATATTGTATGGTAAGCGAAAACTTTGCGATACTGTCAAATGCCCCGGATGCACCACCTCTTCCAATCGTCCATATCCGTCATTATAAACAGGAATCACCAACTGACCAGTAAGTTTCATTCCCTTCCACAACGACACTTCTATCGCCGGACTTAAGTCGAACAAAGCTTGATAAATCTGTGTAATAATCAAATTCTTGAACGACAGCTGAGGATAGACCAAAATATCAACCTTAAACAAAGAACTATTTTTCTTCTTTACCTTCCGCATCTTCTTCCAAGTGCCGCCCAAATCGTAACTTACGTGCCAATCACGGCGTTCACCTGTATATACGCTATCTTCCCACACCGGCAGAAAGCAAAGAGAAATCTGAGGGATGTTGTTGTCCAAAACGATAATGCGACAAGGTTTCCCCTCAGGAAGCCCTATTTCACGAATCACATCTACAGCCTTCCCAATCCCCACTCCATTCAAACGGTATGCAGAGTTTTGCAAGGTATATATGCGTTCGTTGCCATCGTCCGCCCATCCAACATTTTCAAAGCCCATCTCAACTAAAGCGTCTACAGTTCTATCCCCATCCTGCGAAAACCCCTTCAAAGGGAATAAACAGAGAAGAAAGAACGCACTATAATAAACTATAAATCCTATAGTTGGGCGCTTAGTTGTATTAGAGCTATTACACCTCATTCGTTTAACTTTCGTATAACAAAAATACGGTGCAAAAATAAATACATTTTTAATAATACCAAAGAAAATCATATGAAAATTGGCCAGTCTGTATCTATTTTTTCACAGATCACATTATTTAGTCATTTAAAGGGAGTACATATCATGTGCTAATGCTATCCGAACCTATTTTTTATTCTAAATATAATCTCTTATACGCATAGCTAATTATTTTCATTTTCCTGATATTCATACAAAACAGTCACTTTATACTGCCATACCACAACATTCTATCTTGATTTTCTTTTTTTTCATTTCATTTTTCTATACGAGCCACAGTTTATTCCTAAACATTCATAAAGCTATTTCTTTTATTCAAAAACAGTGTAACATAAACTACCTACAATAACATTTTAAGACTCCAGCATTAAATATTAGTGCTTTCAATATAATTATTTTCTTCAGAATAGAAGGAGGCAATAATTGCTTTTCACTATGAAACAACTGTTCATACTTTTATGTTCACAGAAGATTCAAAACACTTCATAAAAAAAGCCCGTATTAATATACGAGCTTTACATTATCAATCCAAAAAGTATTTCCTGGAGATCCTATATATGCACCACCATGACTTGAAGTGAATTGGAGCAACAGATGCGTAGGAGTTTCATCGGGCTCCCCCCACGCCACTTCCTTAACCGGCACACTTTCACCCTTACTATTCACTGCATAACGTTCGATTACCTGCAAACGCATCATGTGAGGTTTATACGCAGGATCCCCCGTAATATCACCATACATAATGGCATACGTTGCATTATTGCGCCATTCATCAGTGGTCTTATAATAGCGAACAACCATTGTACCGATACGCTTGGCATAGATATTACCATCTTTATCTTCCCATCGCTTCTGCAAGAAAAGGTTTACCTCAGGAAAGTCTTTTCCCTCCACATCGGTAATGCGACTGAACCCTGTTGCACGAATACGCTTCTCACGGTCGGACATTTTCACTTTATAATCGAACTGAATAGCCACCGGTTTCTTAGTATAAGGTATACCCGAATCCAACATTTTTTGTGGATTCTTCGTTCCTTTGATAGGCTCGTGTACCTCGCCTAAAAACATGGAGCCTGCAGCCAGCACAGTAATATCCACTAATCCAAAGACTTTTACACTCTCCATACGTGTATCCATGCGGGCGCAGAAACCATCTCCCCGTTGTTCAGGAAATACAGAGGTATTTGTCTTCGTAATTCCCGCTACACGTGCCATAACATTTGAAGTAGCCCATGGAGAGCCCCCCATATTCTTATATGCACTGTTGTCTGTAATCGTTTTAGTAGGCCCTATAGCATAAACATGCTTGGTTTCTCCACCAATAATACCCGATTCTTTAATCTGGCGGTCAATCCACTGATCCATATTACCAAAGGGAAGCATTTCTGTTGTATGCTGTTGGGCAGATACCATAGGACAACTCAATGCAAACAACATCCCCCATCCCCATATTTTCTTTTGCAACATAATTCTCCTCCTTTCAATAACAGTTACTTTCTTTAAAGTTCATATCCCCACTGCTTCAACGCAAGTCCCCAATTGTCCTGGACAAGCTGCACAGTGCGGTCATCATACTTATATTTATTCTTCTTATAACCCCTCTTTCCGCCTACATACTTTTCAATATCAGCACGCGAAGCAGCAAAACCTGGTATATTCAGTTCTTTATAGATATGTTCTGTCATCCCCATAGCATCAGCCTCAAAATCCTCAAATTTCACTTCAATCAGGTTGCCTGCAGGAATACACGACTTATCAGCCTCGTATTTATGATACAACTTGGCATATATCGACAATATATTCTGTTCGAGTTGTTCATTGCTAATATCCTGTAGCTTCAAAGGCTGAATTGTATTGGTAAAGAAACTACGCGTACTCTCGAAAACAGTATAAGGATTACGCATCAGATAGATAAATTTCGCATTGGGAAACATTTTCACCAATTCCTTTACACGTCCTGTATGAGGCGGATTCTTACTCAAGAACTGGGTGCCATGGGTATTCCACAACGAAATCTTTATCAACTTGACAAAAGTCTCCTCAAAAACTTTCAATTCAGCATCTGTTATGTCGTCAAAAAGAAGATACTTGTCGGCATATTCTTGCTGATATTTTGGAAGAAACCAAAAGTTATAATAGGTATAGGGCATCATATTGGCCAAGGCAAACTCTTCTTCCTGAGGAAGGTCGACAGCCAACTCCATATTATCAGTCGGACGTTTATCAGGCATCAGCCAGCTCATATTCTTCTTGAAAAAAGGCTGCCCCCACATCATTAGATGTGGAAATACAGTCTGATAAGTTGTATTGTAGCCAAAATGCTTATCGCACGAAAAAACGTTGTGAACAAAAGTAGTCCCACTGCGCCAATGTCCCAAGATAAATACAGGATCGTGCTCCAACGGTTTGTCGGCCAGCATCTTCTCATAGCGTCGGTCTTGCAAAGCGGACAACGGAGACAGCAAACGGCATACCGCCTTCGTCAAACGATACTTACCTTTATATGCAGCATCTATTTCCCTGCCTTCTGTTATGTCCTTAAAAGTCTTCCAGTCAGCACCTACCAATGTATTTATTGGTAATTTACTGAATTCTAATAATCCCATAAACTTTTCCTTATTTAATGACTTTTACTTCAATGCCTTGACGCTCCAGTTCTTTTACAGCCTTTTCGATGACTTCATATTGATCGGAAGCGATTCCCATCTTGGGCAAATTCAATACAGGTACCGATTCATCCAGATGCATGTCCTTATCCTCTATCCGATCGATAATCATGCCGACTGCACTCGTATTGTTACTGATCGGATCAATCAGAATAAAAGAACCTGTAGCCTTGTTTTTCGAGTAAGGGTCGAAAAAGAGTTCTTTAGCCGTAGTCAATACCACACGTGCTATCTGATTCAACTGCATAGGCTCGTCTTTCTTGTCCAGTCGCCCGTTTTCTACAGAAAGATGTTCCATCGTATTGACATCTACCTTATACTTGATATTATCAATGCGTGTACGGCTCAAATTGGTAGTTTGTTTAATGAAAAACGATTTATTCATGTCCATCGGTTCTTCATCCATCCACACCATCATGGCTTCGAAATTGCGATCCATAATAGGCATATTATCAGGATGAACCAGCATTTCACCTCTCGAAACATCAATTTCATCTTCTAAAGTAAGTGTTACCGACTGAGGAGGAAAAGCATACTCTAAATCTCCGTCATAAGTAACAATGCTCTTGATACGTGACTTTTTACCTGAAGGCAAAGCCATAACTTCATCTCCCTTGCGAACAACTCCCGAAGCAACCTTACCACTGAATCCCCGGAAATCAAGATTTGGACGCAATACATACTGAACAGGGAAGCGGAAATCATTCAAATTATGATCATTGTCAATATGCACCGTTTCCAAGAAGTCGAGCAAAGAGCTACCCTGATACCAAGGAGTACGTTCTGATTTTACAACCACATTATCACCTTCCAAAGCAGAAAGTGGAATACATGTCACATCAGGAATACCCAATGGAATAACAAAGTCGAGATAGTCCTTCACAATCTTGTCGAAACACTCTTTCGAAAAGTCTACAAGGTCCATCTTGTTCACCGCCAATACTACATGTTTGATGCCCAGCAGAGAGACCAAAAAAGTATGTCGACGCGTCTGAGTAATAACGCCCGTGCGTGCATCGACCAAAATAATCGCAAGATTGGCAGTAGATCCGCCTGTAATCATATTACGAGTATATTGTTCATGCCCCGGAGTATCGGCAATGATAAACTTTCGATTGTTGGTAGAAAAATAGCGATAGGCCACATCGATGGTAATACCCTGCTCGCGCTCTGCCTTCAATCCATCTAGTAACAAAGCATAATCTATGTGCTCGCCAGCATTTCCCATTCTCTTACTATCACGCTCCAAAGCATCAAGCTGGTCTTCGTACAATTTCTTACTGTCGAACAAAAGCCGGCCTATCAAGGTAGACTTTCCGTCGTCTACCGAACCTGCGGTTAAGAAACGAAGCAGATCTTTCTGTTCATCCTTATCCAAGAATGCCTTTATATCTAAATTATTCTCCATTTTCTTTCATCTTAATAGCCAAAATCCTTAAAAATAACCTTCGCGTTTCTTCTGCTCCATGCTGGCTTCCTGATCGAAGTCTATCACACGTGTAGTACGTTCGCTCTTGGTAGTAGTCATCATCTCTTCTACGATTTTCTCTATCGTATCAGCATTACTTTCTACCGCGCCTGTCAACGGCCAACAGCCCAACGTACGGAAGCGCACCATACGCATCTTGATTTTATCGCGATATTGTTCGGGTAAGCGGTCGTCGTCGGCCATAATCAGATTACCGTCTATCTCTACACAAGGACGTTCCTTGGCGAAATACAAAGGCACAATAGGAATATTCTCCAAACGGATATATTGCCAGATGTCTAGCTCAGTCCAGTTGCTCAATGGGAAGACACGAATACTCTCGCCCTTATGCACACGGGCATTATATATATCCCACAATTCGGGGCGTTGATTCTTCGGATCCCACTGATGGAAGCGGTCACGGAAAGAAAAGATACGCTCTTTGGCACGCGACTTTTCCTCATCACGACGTGCTCCACCAAATGCTGCATCGAATTTATACTTATCGAGCGCATGAAGCAAAGCCTGCGTTTTCATCAAGTCGGTATGCACCTTACTACCGTGCGTAAAGGGGCCTACTCCTGCCCGGAAAGCCTCCATATTGCTCTCAACAATCAGATTCCATCCGTACTTCTTGGCATATTCATCGCGGAACTGGATCATTTCCTTAAACTTCCACTTCGAGTCGATATGCATCAGCGGGAAGGGTACCTTACCCGGATAAAAAGCCTTCTCGGCCAAACGAACCATGACGGACGAATCCTTACCGATGCTATATAACATCACAGGATTCTCGAACTCGGCAGCCACTTCACGTATGATGTGAATCGATTCAGCCTCAAGTTCCTTCAAATGACTTAACTTATAACTTTCTTCCATTTTATACTATTTCTTCTGAATTCTTGGTAAAACAAGCTCCAACAGGCGATTGACCGACTCTTCCAGGCTCAACAACGATGTGTCGAGTGTCAGAGCTGGATGCACCGGTGCTTCAAATGGAGCAGATATTCCTGTAAAGTTTTTAATCTCACCACGGCGTGCTTTGGCATAAAGCCCTTTGACATCCCGCCGTTCACACTCCTCAAGCGGAGTGCTAACATATATCTCCAGAAAGTCTTCCTTTCCTATAATGTTAGCAGCCATTTCGCGAATATCATTGTTAGGGCTGATAAAAGCGGCGATTGTCACAATGCCCGTATCAATAAACAGTTTGGATACCTCAGCTATACGACGGATGTTTTCCACCCGATCTGCCTCCGAAAAACCCAGATTGTTATTAATACCCGAACGGATGTTATCACCATCCAATATGCGACACAGTAACCCTCGCTTGTGCAATTCACGCTCCAACGCTATGGCAATGGTACTTTTACCCGATCCGCTCAGGCCTGTAAACCAAACCATCACCCCGTGTTGTCTTAAAAGCGATTCTTTATCCTGCCTTGTCAGCATTCTGTCAAAGATAGGATATATATGATTTTCATTCTCTGTCATAATCCTTACGAATTAAAATGGCCAAATCAATGGCACAAGAAAAATTGAAATTAAGAATGTAATAATATTCAATGGTAAACCAATACGTACAAAATCTGTAAACTTATAATTTCCTATACCTTGCACAATCAGGTTAGTCTGATATCCAATCGGAGTAGAGAAACTGGCCGACGCTGCCATACAGATCACAACAAAAAATGGCATCGGATCGACTCCCAATTGAGAAGAAATAGACAATGCTAACGGAAATGCCAAAGCCGCCGCCGCATTATTAGTAATCAGTTCTGTAAACAAGTTTGTTATGATGAACACTGCTGCCAGTAATACTTGAGGACCATAATGCTCGGTCATACCTATGATATAGCTTGCCACCGCATCAGCCACTCCCGAATTGACCATTGCCTTGCTGATCGCAAAAGCACAAGCAATCGTTATCAGGATATCCCACGAAATGTACTTCGTATATTTGCGAGCAGGGAAAATCTTCGTCCATGCCATAATAATAGTAGTCACAGAAACAAAGAAAAACATATCTAATTTTATTTCAGGAAACATTTCTTTCACAATAGGCAATTCGCCTACGGTAGCTCCTACAATCATCAGAATCAACAACGTCAGGGCAAACCACCGTTTTCTTTTGCTAGGAACAGGCTCTGTATCTTTGCCATTGGCCAAGAGCACAAAGACTGAAGATTCGCCCCACGTCTGCACAAACGAGTCATCGGCCATCAACACAAGCGTATCTCCTTCACGAAAATGTTCTCCTTCCAGATTTCGAGCAATGCTCTGGCCATTACGCTTTATTTCCTTGACCTCCGCGCCATAATGCCGTTTGAAGTTGAAGTCCTTTAACTTTTTATTAATACCAGGGAAACGAGCGCCCAACACGACCTCGACAGTATGCAAATCACTGTTATGTTCTTCGGCCTCTTCTTCATCCTTCACAGCATCTTTACGCGTATCTGGCAATAGTTTAGAAGAGAAAAGCAACAGATAAATGATTCCTGCCACTGCAATGAATATACCCACTTTTCCCAACTCAAACATCGTAAATCCTTCGTGTCCCGACTCAAGTATCATACCATGCACTACCAGATTTGTCGACGTACCTATCAACGTACAGATACCTCCTAAAATCGTAACATAAGAAAGCGGTATCAGAAATTTCGTAGCAGGCAATTTCACCGATTCGGCCCAACGTTTAATAATAGGTGCAAAAATAACCACTACCGGTGTGTTATTCAAAAAAGCCGATATAAATGATATGGTAGGCAACATGCGCAATTGTGCCTTGAAAACAGTGGTTTTCCCTTGTGGAAGCAATCGCTTGATAAGCTGTCCCAATGCACCTGACTGACGAATACCTTCGCTTACCAGAAACAGCATCGCTACCGTTATCATCCCCTTGTTGCTGAAACCTTCAAGCATTTCTTTCGGAGTCAGAATACCTGCACAAAGGAATAATACGACAACTGAAAACAAGATCATGCCCGGACGCATTTTATCCAACACCAAGGCAATCACCATCCCAACCAGGGCCAAAAGCACAAATGCAATTTCAAATGTCATACAATCACTATTTTATTTCACGTTCATGTTTCTTCTCTACCACAAACCAAGGATTAAGCAAATCCTGTTTGTTGTATTGCAAAGGAAGATCGGTTTCCGCCTGATAAACTTCCATTCCTGCAGCGCTTGCAATGGCATGTCCGGCAGCAGTATCCCATTCCATTGTAGGAGCAAAACGCGGATATACATCAGCACGACCTTCGGCAACCAGACATATCTTCAGCGAGCTACCTATCGATACCAGTTCCAAATCGCCATGCACAGCACGCATTTTATCGATATAAATTTCGGTTTCGGGAGTCAGATGAGAGCGAGATGCCACCATCACAAAATTGGTACGAGAAATGCTTTTATCCGGCAAACGCACGGCTTCGCTTATCAAGTCGTCCAAGCTTTTGTGATCCAAGTCTTTTATTCCTTCTATCTTATAAGCTCCCAATGTATCTTCCGCAAAATAAAGAACTTTCTTCACTGGAACATAAATGACTCCCATCACAGGTTTTCCTTTAAGGACCAACGCTATATTTACCGTAAACTCTCCATTTCGTTTGATAAACTCCTTGGTTCCATCAAGTGGATCCACAATCCACAAAGTCTCCCAGCCGTTTCTCATTTCAAAAGGCAAACTTTTACCTTCTTCGCTCAATATAGGAAAAGGAGTATCTTTCAAGATTTCCACAATTGTCTCGTGAGCTTTTCTGTCGGCTATCGTTAAAGGTGAATTATCAGCTTTCCTCTCGACCTGAAAATCCGATGACGGATCATTATAAATGGAGAGTATCTGTCCTCCTGCCCGCAAGGCAGCTTCAATAGCGTTCAAAATATAGTGCTGTTCCATCGCTTTCATATCTTATTCTATGATAAAGCACAAAAGTAGAAAACTTTCCCCGTAAGGAAAGTTTTCTACTTCATTTTATAACTTCTTTTAATATTATACAAACTCTTGTGCTGCCTTGTCATCATTGAGCCTCAGCCCATTCCTTAGCACCACGCTCCTTCAGCTTGGCAGTAAAGGCACGTGCTTTCTCCATTGCTGCTTTTTCATCTTCAGGAGAAGCATAAGCATGTTTGTAGCCCTTGATTTTATCCCATTCGCCACGGGTGAAATCGGGTATTGCTACCGAAGCACAATTGTTATCCATCGACAACTCGCCCAATTCGGCCAAACAGCACCATTCTGCCAGATCGTATACATCCATATCCAGCGGCAAACCGTTTTGGAGACAATATACCAAACGGCTATCCATAATAAAGTCCATACCTCCATGTCCACCAACTTCTTTTGCCATTTCACCATATTTCTTCAGGATAGGATGCTGATATTTTTCTACCAATGCATCCATTTCTGCTTTCGGCATAAAACCATGTGAATTCAGATTATCCACCTTCGGAGCAACGCCTGATGCTTTCATCTGGTCAGCATCCAACGCATATCCTTCAACCGGATATTTATTGGCGAAACCCTTGGTTCCTGTCAGCTGATAGAGACGATTGTAAGGCTGCGGCGTCATCACGTTATGTTGAATTTCGATCACCTTACCTTTTTCCGTACGAATCAATGTTGTTGTGTGATCACCATTGCGGAAGTCTTCGCACGGTTGTTTTGTTCTTTCCTCTACTAACGCCTTACCTACCACCGACTTCGTATCCATAGCAACCAGCGTTTTCATACGATCGCCACGATGAATATCCAATGCTTGTGCTACAGGACCCAGACCATGTGTCGGATATACATCACCACGATGTTTCATATTATACTCCAAGCGCCAGCCCAACTTATCGCTTTCTCCATTCTTCCAATAATAATCCCAGAAAGCGTCCAGATTGTGAATGTATGCTCCCTGCGCACGGATCACTTCACCAAACACGCCCTGCTGAGCCATGTTAAGCGTATTCATTTCGAACCAGTCGTAGCAACAATTCTCCAATATCATACAATGCTTGCGTGTTTTCTCGCTCATATCAATCAGTGTCCAGCAGTCTTTCAGATTCATCGCCGAGGGCACTTCTATCGCTACATTCTTTCCATTCTCCATCGCACACAATGCTACAGGGAAATGATGAAGCCAGTCGGTAGCAATATAAACCAAGTCGATATCATCACGCTTGCACAATTCTTCATAACCTTTCTCGCCATAATAAACAGCGGCTTTCGGCATTGATGCATTCTTCAAGTATTTCTGGCAAGCTTCCGCTCTTTCTTTCTCATAATCGCACAGGGCTACAATCTCCACACCTGGGATGTATGTAAAGCGCTCTACTGCACCAGGACCACGCATACCCAATCCAACGAAACCTACACGTACAACTTCCATTTTCGGAAGAGCCAGACCAATCACACTCTGTTGTCCTGCCGGACGCTCAGGAGTCTCAACCACAATAGTACCTTTATCCCAGCTCCATTTTGTACCATTTTCTGATACTTGCTGTTCTGCTGTTTTCGTGCTATTGCAAGCAGTCAATGCCAAGCATGCACACAACACCAAAAAACCGATTTTTCTCATACAAATTTATCTTTTAGGGTGAATAATCAAACAACTGCCAAAAATACGTTTTTTTTCTTAAATACAGAATTATTAGAGAATAAAAAAGCGGCAACTTCCCAGTCACCGCCCCGATATGAAAGGTTTTCAACCCTTTCTATAAAATTACCAAAAAGAATTTCTGTTATTAGTTGATGCGATACAGCAACCAAGATCCTTGGAAATCATCACGATTAGGATACTTAGCCTTGAAAGCGTCGCGAGCCTTAGCGGCCGATGCTCTGTCGGCAAATGTGCTTACAACTACACGATACATAGCTTTCTCCGAATTGAATACAATGATAGCGTTATATCCTTCTTTATCCAAGAAGCTCTTAAGATTATCCGCATTGGCTTTTACTCCAAAGCTTCCGCACACTACGCTGTAATCCTTTAAGCCATTTTCATTGCCTGTTACAACTGTAACTTTCTCCTGACGTACATCAGCCGCCGGTGCACTTTCTACCACCTTCGTTTCTACAGGGGCGCTTACTACCGGAGCTACTTCTTCTGCCGGAGTTACATTCTGGCTATCAGCCAATTCCTGCTGTTTAGCTTTCTCGTAGGCCTTTTTATAAGCACTTTCACTCGACTTACAGGAGGAGAATGCCAATAGCACGCACACTCCCATACCTAAAACTGCTAATTTTCTCATCTTCTTATAGTTTTTTATTTAATAACAATCATCCTTAGTGTTCAAAATTGGCGGCAAATTAATAGAAAAATCGCCATCTTTCAAAGGATAATGCACAAAAAGTGCAAAGTTCCTTTCATTTAAGGAGCAAAGGTACGCCAATAGCCTCAAATGCAGGTATGGCAATCCCGTTAAATAACATTAAACATAAGCAGAACTTACAAATCTGCCACAAAAAAACGACCGAAACAGAAGAAACTTCAAAAAAAAACATTAGTTTTGTAGCTATAGAAACCTAATAAAAAGAAAGGAGTATAGTATGAAAGGATTAAATGTTTTAGCAGCTTTTTTAGGCGGTGCGGTAGTAGGTGCAGCCGTTGGTATTCTATTCGCTCCGGAAAAGGGAGAAGACACCCGTCAGAAGATTGCAGATATTCTGCGTAAGAAGGGCATCCGCCTGAACCGAAACGAAATGGAAGATCTGGTCGACGAAATTGCTTCTGAAATAAAAGCAGAGGCAGCTGAATAAGAATCATTCTAATAAAAGACAAAGCCATCATGTTTGCAGACGATAAAAGCATTGAAAACATACAGCAACTGTTTATTGAGTTCAAGAAATATCTGGAGTTGCAAAAGCAATACACCAAGCTGGAGATCACCGAAAAGCTGACCGTATTGCTTTCCACACTCATACTGGTGCTGACGGTTATCATACTGGGCATGGTGGCTTTGTTTTACTTATCCTTCACAATCGCCTACATGCTGACTCCCTACGTGGGAGGCGTAACGACAAGCTTCGGCATCATCGCTTGCTTCCACGTTCTGCTCATCGTGCTGCTTGTCAGCTTCCGAAAAACGATCATCATCAATCCCATGCTGAAGTTTATCGCAGGGCTATTCTTTGACAAAACAACCAATAACGACAAATAACAGGCTATGGATCAAAACAATACCCCCACCCCTCCGCTGACACTCGAAAGCATCGCACAGCAGAAGAAAGAACTGCGCCAGGCCATTCTTCAGCAAAAAGAGGTTATGACTGAGCTAACCCGCAGCCTCGTTGCACCACTTGCCCCTGCCACAAGCAAGACGGGCGCCATCATGCGAGCCTTCAATACGGGCATGGCTGTATTCGACGGAGCCATGATGGGGCTGAAGCTCATGAAAAGGCTCAGAAGATTCTTAAGAAAATACTAAGCCCGATACAGAAAACTACATTAAGGTATATAATACATATATACAAAAGAAGGCACTCATCATTCCTCGAAAAACGACAGTGCCTTCCCGTATAGAAATCTTTATCTATTCTCTACAGACATCACACATACGTTTCGAGCAACTTCACCCTGCCGTCGGGAGTAATCGTTACCTCTTGCGTAGAAGCCGGCAGCAATATTGTTTCGCCCGCACACAACGTCAGTTCATTCTTACTGTCGTCGGTTATCTTACAAGAACCCTCCGTACAGATGAAAATCACAAAAGAATCGAGCTCCGAATAGTCGCAAGTGATTTCTTCTGTCATATCGTAAACCGAAGTCGTGAAATACGGACTTGCTACTACTTCTATCGGCTCGTTTTCGGTCAGTTCGTACTCCGTACGGAAGTCATCCTGCACATCGGCAAAGTTGATGGCATCCATCGCCTGGTTGGTATGCAGCTCTCTGGTCTTGCCGTTCTGGTCTTTTCTATTATAGTCGAAAATACGATAAGTCACGTCCGAAGTCTGCTGGATTTCCGCAATGAAAGAACCGGCGCCAATCCCATGCACCCGACCGGCCGGCACATAGAAAACATCGCCCGGCTTGATCTCGCACGTCTGCAAAACTTCAGCAAAGGTGCCATTGTACACCCTCTCCTTGTACTCCTTGGGGGTAATCTGTTCGGCGAATCCTGAAATCAGCTTTGCACCCTTGTCGGCCGCAATCACATACCACATTTCGTTTTTGCCAAAGCTATTGTGTCTTTTTCTTGCCAGCTCGTCGTTGGGGTGCACCTGAATCGACAAATCCAGCTTCGCATCAATAAACTTGATGAGCAAAGGGAATTTATTGCCGAAGCGCATATAATTGGCTTCTCCCACTAACTCTTCTTTATATTTTCTGACCATTTCGGGCAGTGTCAAGCCCTTGTCAGCTCCATTTGCTACGACAGACTCGCTCCCTTCTACAGCAGAGATTTCCCAGCTTTCACCCACATTGGGCAAATTTTCATTCAAATGTTTGAACGGGATGATTTTATCACCTCCCCAAAGCGTCTGCTTCAAGATAGGCTCAAATTTTAGAGGATACATTCGTTGTTTTTCGTTAAATGTTCAATAAAAACATAAGTATTTTTAAATTATGGCGGCAAACATACAAAAAATATTCATTCGATTCAAGGACGCAAAACGCTAAACTTTCCTAAAATGTTTTCCACATTTCATTCCAATTACTTGGGTATACAAAAGAATTTCTTTTTATTTGCAAGAAATTTAATTAATACCACGTTTATGATAAACACTACCCCAACAGAAAGCAATTTGTCCGGATTGGACAGAAAGGACTTTCAAAAGGAAATAGATAGTAAAAAGACAGATCTGTTTATCCTTAAGAATGCATTAGGAATGGAAGTTGCAGTAACCAATTACGGATGCGCCATCCTTTCCATCATGGTTCCCGACAAAAAGGGACAGTATGCCAACGTCGTTTTAGGACACGACAATATTGAAAGCGTCATCCACAGTCCCGAACCCTTCCTGAACACCACCATCGGACGATACGGCAACCGAATTGCCAAAGGAGAGTTCACCCTGTATGGCGAAAAACACCAGCTGGCCATCAACAACGGACCCAACTCCCTGCACGGTGGTCCCACAGGCTTCCACACACGCGTATGGGATGCTGTACAACCCGATCCGACAACCGTCATCTTCAACTACACATCGGCCGACGGCGAAGAAGGCTTCCCCGGCAACCTGAAAGTAGAAATGACCTATCGCCTGGAGAACGAAGCAAACGCTCTGGTAATCGAATACAGAGCCACTACCGACAAGGCTACGGTAGTCAACCTGACCAACCACGGCTTCTTCAACCTGGCCGGCATAGCCAACCCCACTCCTACCGTTCTGAACAACATTGTTACCATCAACGCCGACTTCTACGTCCCCATCGACGAGGTATCCATCCCGACGGGCGAAATCAGCAAGGTAGAAGGCACTCCGATGGACTTCCGCACACCGCATACCATTGGCGAACGCATCGACGAGCCATTCCAGCAGCTGATCAACGGCACTGGCTACGACCACTGCTATGTGCTTAACAAGACCGAGGCGGGCGAATTGAGCCTGGCAGCCACCTGCACCGAGCCTGAAAGTGGACGAACCATGGAAGTGTATACGACCGAAAACGGCGTACAGGTGTACACTGGCAACTGGCTGGGCGGATTTGCAGGCGCACACGGCGCTACCTTCCCTGCCCGAAGCGCAGTCTGCTTCGAAGCACAATGCTTCCCCGACACCCCCAACAAGCCGCACTTCCCCTCGTGCGTATTGCTGCCGGGCGATGAATACCAGCAGATTACCGTTTACAAGTTTGGGGTAACAGAATCGTGACCAACCATGTTTTGAAACTAACTTAATATAATTATAAACTCCTAACTTTTTCAAAAAACCATGACACAACAAAAACAGAACGGTAATCTCGTCGCAATTATTACCATGTTCTTTATTTTTGCGATGATCTCTTTCGTAACCAATCTTGCCGCACCCTTCGGTACGATATGGAAAAATCAATATGCCGGTGCCAACACACTGGGTATGATGGGTAACATGATGAACTTCCTGGCCTACCTCTTCATGGGTATCCCGGCTGGTAACATGCTTGTCAAAATCGGCTACAAGAAGACCGCCCTCATCGCGATGGCCGTCGGCTTCATCGGCCTCTTCATCCAGTATCTGTCTAGCCTCGTAGGCGCCAATGTCGACGTCTTCTCGCTGGGCGAATACGCCATCAAGCTCAACTTCATCATCTACCTGCTCGGAGCCTTCGTCTGCGGTTTCTGCGTATGTATGCTCAACACCGTGGTGAACCCCATGCTGAACCTTCTCGGAGGCGGCGGCAACAAGGGTAACCAGCTGATTCAGACAGGTGGTGCGCTGAACTCGCTGTCGGGCACACTGACTCCGCTCTTCGTAGGCGCCCTGATCGGCACAGTAACTTCGAAAACCGCCATGTCCGACGTAGCCCCGCTGCTGTTCATCGCGATGGCCGTATTCGTAGCTGCCTTCATCATCATTTCGTTCGTATCCATCCCTGAGCCCCACCTCAGAAAAGGCGGCGCACAGAAGGAAAAATTCGAATACAGCCCCTGGAGCTTCCGCCACACCGTATTGGGCGTTATCGGTATCTTCATCTATGTAGGTATCGAAATCGGTATCCCCGGCACGCTCAACTTCTACCTGGCCGACGCTTCGAGCAAGGGAGCCGGCATCCTTATCAACGGTGCTGCCATCGGTGGAGCCATCGCTGCCATCTACTGGCTGCTGATGCTTGTCGGACGTTCGGCCAGTAGCGCCATCAGCGGTAAGGTGTCTACCCGCACTCAGCTGATTGTCGTTTCGGCCACAGCCATCGTACTCATCGTCATCGCCATGTTCTTGCCCAAGAACATCGGTATCGATGTGCCCAAGATCGTTTACGACCCCGTAGCCAAAACTACCGAAATCCTGACCAACGCTGGTGTTCCTGCCGACCAGATCTCTGCCTTCATCGCCAACCCCGCATCGGTCGACCTCTCGTCGTATGCCGAAGCACTGAAGGAAGAAGCCGCTATGGCTCCCGAAGAAATGGTAGGCTCGCTGGCCACTCCGAAGGTACCCCTGAGCGCCTTCCTGCTGGTATTGTGCGGACTCTGCACATCGGTCATGTGGGGCGGTATCTTCAACCTGGCTGTTGAAGGACTGGGCAAGTACACCGCACAGGCATCGGGCATCTTCATGATGATGGTAGTAGGTGGCGGTATCCTGCCGCTCATCCAGAACGCTATCGCCGACGGCGTAGGCTACATGGCAAGCTACTGGCTCATCATCGCCGGTCTGGCCTATCTGCTGTACTACGGCCTGGTAGGATGCAAGAACGTCAACAAGAACATTCCAGTAGAATAATAGAAGAAGAGAAAAACACATATAGGTAATTTTAATTATTCACCTTATTAAAAATATTAGTATTATGGATATAGAATACGTAAGAAGCCGTTTCATCAAGCATTTTGATGGAACAACAGGAGCAGTTTACGCTTCTCCGGGTCGCATTAATCTTATCGGCGAACATACCGACTACAACGGCGGTTTTGTATTCCCTGGAGCAATCGATAAAGGCATGATAGCCGAAATCAAGCCAAACGGTACCAACATCGTGAAGGCTTACTCCATCGACCTGAAAGATTATGTAGAATTTGGTTTGGAAGAGGCTGACGCTCCTCGTGCAAGCTGGGCAAGATATATCTTCGGCGTTTGCCGCGAAATGATCAAGCGTGGTGTAGAAGTAAAAGGCTTCAACACTGCTTTTGCAGGCGACGTTCCCCTGGGTGCCGGCATGTCTTCATCGGCCGCCCTCGAAAGCACGTATGCTTATGCCCTGAACGACCTCTTCGGCGACAACAAGATCGACAAGTTCGAGCTGGCCAAGGTAGGACAGGCTACCGAGCACAACTACTGCGGCGTGAACTGCGGTATCATGGACCAGTTTGCTTCCGTATTTGGCAAGAAAGGCCATCTGATCCGCCTCGACTGCCGTTCGCTCGAATACCAGTACTTCCCCTTCGACCCGCAAGGCTATCGCCTGGTGTTGGTTGACTCGGTGGTGAAGCACGAACTGGCATCGTCGGCCTACAACAAGCGCCGTCAGAGCTGCGAAGCCGTTGTGGCTGCTGTTCAGAAGAAGCATCCGCACGTTGAGTTCCTGCGCGACTGCACGATGGAAATGCTGAACGAAGTCAAAGCCGAAGTCAGCGAAGAAGACTACATGCGTGCCGAATACGTCATCGAAGAAATCCAACGCGTGCTCGACGTTTGCGACGCTCTGGAAAGAGGCGACTACGAAACCGTTGGCCAGAAGATGTACGAAACTCACCACGGCATGAGCAAGCTGTACGAAGTAAGCTGCGAAGAGCTCGACTTCCTGAACGACTTGGCATTCGACTGCGGTGTAACCGGATCGCGCGTCATGGGTGGCGGATTTGGCGGATGCACCATCAACCTGGTGAAGGAAGAACTGTATTCTACATTCATCAACAAAGCAAAAGAAGACTTCAAGAACAAGTTTGGCCGTAGCCCGAAGATCTACGACGTAGTGATCAGCGACGGCGCAAGACGCTTGGAATAAAAAAAAAGCGGGTTGAAAGACTCGTGTTTTTCATAATTAAATAATCAATTGGTTAAAAGTAGGAAGGAAACCGTGAGGCTTTCTTCCTACATCTTTTTTAGCGTCAGCTCACCCTGATCCCGGTCAGTATCATTTTTTTATGTTTAATATATACTTGTAAGTACTGTAATTACCACAGTTGTAACTATTATTGTTTAAGAAACAGTGCACCCAACTATTTACAATAAAATGATTACACTATTAAATTTCCCAAAATGAAGTGTTACACAATTATAGTATGCGTAAACCAACTCTGAAATAAAAAACAGAGAATTTACAAAGATAAAAAGGCATATATATAAACTCCTATTAATCATCAATTTACAACAAATTAGTTTTATTATCATTAATCTTCTATTTTACTAAC
>NZ_JAULLJ010000044.1:0-23168 GCF_030518095.1 Bacteroides sp. ET489 | reverse complement strand
TATCGGTAAAAATTTACCGAAGTATTGATAAATGGAGTTATTAATAAAAACAAAAACATGATTATGGAGTTGAAAACAAAAAAAATGTCATTTTTTTTATTAATGTCGCAATATATGATTCTAGGAAGATAAATTAATGGTAATGGGTTAAAAATAAATATTAACCAATTTGAGTTCACTGTTGGATGAGATGAAATGAAAAATAGAAACGTAATTATACATCCTATTCCACCTTGTAAGCCATATAATATAATATCCCAAAAGTAAAATCTTTTTTGTTGTTTTATTTGCAGATAAGCTATAAGTATATTTAGTAATAAAAAAATAGAGAATACTGATAATGGAGTAATTTGAGTCTTAAATTCTATACTTCTTCCACTTTTAATTTTTATTTCTTGATTAACTAATGGACGTAAAACACTATCTTTATCTAATATATGTGAACTATTCATGAGATCACGTAAATAGAAAGGTGCAAATATTTGTTTCCTGTATTCAATGGGGTCATCAGATTCAGCACCTAAACATAAATCAATACCTAATTCCGCCCAAGGAGAGGGCTTAGTAAATTCATGTATAATACTTCTAAATGAGATATTGTTCTTTGAGCTTTGAGGAGTAATTACTTCTCCTTGTACACATTTCTCTATTTGTTCAAATGCGCATGTGGAACAATTGTTGTAAAAATAATTATAACGAAAATATCTATTTTCAGGTAGAAAGTTTTTTTCAAGTGATTTCACTAAAATATATTTTTCATTTTTTTGTTAAATTAAGTTCTTGGCTATATATAGATGATCCTCTTGATAGGTATTCATTTTCAAATTCATGATAAGTTGTAATTCCTAATTGATAATCTGTATCTCCTTTAATAAAACGATAAATAAAGTTTGGGGTATCAAAATCAAACACTCCATAATTAAAAACTATATCTATATTACGAGTTAGATTTTGGTATCGTAATCCGTTATGCCCAAACAAGGTGTAGATTTTATTTCCTGGTGAACATGTCAGTAAACTAATGAGTATACTGTCTTGATGTTGTGCTGAAACCTTATAAGGGAATATTATAAATAATGCTACTAAGTAAAATAGTACTTTATTTATGGTAGATAACATATAGATTATATGTTTGATTAATAATTAGAAACATAATGTTCTTTGAATAGCTTCATTTATAGTTGTCAAAAAGAAAATAATCCAATTTTCAAATATACCTGTTTCATGTGTGTATTGAAGCTCTGAATAATAATGATTCCTTTGTTCCCAAAGGATCTCTGACCATTTCAATACAGGCTTTTTAATTATTCCATTCTCAATAAGATAGAGTGTATTTAGTAATCTTCCAACTCTTCCATTGGCATCTATAAATGGATGAATTGTTTCAAATTGATAGTGTATTAAAGCTGCGCGTATAAATACATTTTCTGTTCTGTTATAATTAATAAAATGTTCAAGTTCAGAAAAAGCTTCAATCATATCTTCATAAATAGGGGGTATAAACAATGCATCCTTTAAGATACATCCTTTTTTACCTATCCAGATAGGAGAAGTGCGGAAATCTCCAGGGTATTTCTTATTATATTTTTCATTGTTACATATTAGATAATGTGCATTTTTCAACATACGGGCACTTAAAGGTAATTCTTCTTTGACTTGAAGCACATAATGAATGGCTTGAAGAAGATTTTTAGTATCTTCTTCAAGTTCGGATGTCGTATTTATTGCAAATTCAAAAGGTAACAGTAAACCATCTAAAGCCAATTTACAAGAGTATTCAGCCTCTTGTTTTATAAGTTGCTGAATCTGCTTTTCTGATAGTCCATCAGAATAAGTATTTAAATTATATATTGCCTTTTCTACATTTCGAATAAGATTATCTATCTTTTCGGTATGAATTATCTGTATGTCTGAAAGTGGTGTTGGAAGAAACGATTTGAAAGCCATTTCTCCCGATAAATTATTACGGTACATTTTTATGGTAAGTATTTTAACTAGTTTGTTTTACTACTTCTTGGGCAAAGTTTATTAATTCAGTAGCAGCTTGGGTACGAAGAAAACGTGCATCTAAAGCTGTTGGTCCAAGTCGGAAGCGGTCGAGAGCATCTGCATCTTTAAATATCTGATAAACTTGAATCACTTGCTCTGTCTTTTTTATACAGGTTTTTCTTATGGCTTCTTTACCATAATTGTCATCATAATCATGATATTTCATTATCAGATAAGCAGTATCCAAGTAAGTGATATTTGTATTTTCATCACAAAACTTCAAGTAATAAGCTGCAGCCCGTGCTCCATGTCCTACATCTAACCAGTCATCTAATCTTTTCGTATCATGAAAGATAGCTGCATGAGCCAATGCTGTCAGTTCATCACGAGTATTGTCTAATATTTGATTGCCGATAAGTAAAGCGTATAGTAAAACTCTTTCTGCATGTTCTTTAGTATGTATATCTGATCCTGTCAGATTAAAGGAAATATTTTTTTCTAAGTAATTCCTCCAATACATGAATGGTTCCTTAATATTATCTGGAAGAGTTTTAATTATTTTTTCTGGTATTTTCATTTCAGTACTGCTAATTTATGAAGAGTTTGTGCAATATCTCCTTCTAGTCCTATAGATTTATGCATAATCTCTTCTGGTATATATATTTCATGAGGAAGATTAAGTGTAATATATGTTGCTTGAGGTTCTTGTGCTGCTAATTGCATTAGCGGCATTTTTATCAAGCGGTTACGGCTACCTATTCCTAGTTCCAGAATAACTATACGCTTGTTGTGATACTTGTTGAGAAAGGCATTTGTTTCTTTATTCTTGTTTTGTATTGGACGCTTCAATAACATATCTTCAAATGTACCCTCTAATTCGAATACATTATCAGAGGCAAAACCAGAAAGCTCTAGATGTGTGTCTGCATTTGAAGTTAAAATAAAGTAATCTTTATTATCTACAATGGACAACAAGTCTTTCATTACTTTCGAAGGTTTGTAATCTTTCACCCAATATTGTACTAGTCGTTTTAGAAATTTTTCTCTCATAGCCTCATTGGGATATTGGTAAAAACAGCCTTCGATAACATTGCGGATTCCGTACATTTGTTGGAAATCGCCAAACTGTATATGAAACATTTCGTTATCGGCAAAAATATGATATCCTTCAGCGATGGACAATCCGTTGCTTGCTCCGATTAGCAAAGCATCGGATTGTTTAATAGCTTGTATTGCTTGTTTTATTTTATCCATTTTATTTAATAGGTTTCCAATAAATGTAAGTTAAATAGTCTGTCTTTTCAGTGGAATAATGCCAATCACGGTATTCAGTTGCCAATGTGAATCCGTGAGTAGGATAATAGTTGTAATCACAAGATGTATCTGTCCATAAAAATATTCTTTTGAATTTATGTTTATGGAATTCTTTAGTAGCCGCATTTAAAAGTTCCTTTCCACATCCTTTCTTAATACTGACAAACAATGATAGCTTAACATCATCATCAGCCATTATTGCAAGTGTGTTTTGGTCAGCTTCATCCATATAATCATTCAACCTTATAAGCAACTCTTTCTCTTGTGGTGACATCATTTTGCATTGTGCGCTCACCCAATTGGACAAATCAACCGTTTTCCTTTTGCGGGTGCCAAATATTAGTCCTTTCATTCCTTCGTCGTCGAATATTTTAAACGATAAATCCTCATCGGTGAAATTATGACGGAGGATGCATTCAGCTATTTGCTGGACGTAATCATCTGTAAAGCCCTCGTAAAACCAATACCATGCCTGTTTTGCTAATTTTTTGGCTTCTACTATGTCTTCTTCTTTAAATCGCTCTATTTTCATCTGTTTCTTTTATTAAATTAATTTCAATAGTAACATCCAGATTTCTGCTGGTTACTTTAGCAATTATTTTCCCTTCTACTCTTGCTTTTGCAATGTCTAGCAGCGACAGCTATCCAAATGAAAGCCGTAATGATGTGGATGGTTGCATATAATTTTGAAGGCCATATCCAGTCTAATAACAGCACGCCTATCATTAAAGCAAAGAAGCCGGTTGTCCACTTGGTAAGAATAACCTCTTGCATATTGTTTCTTATCCTGCCCTTTAACCAAGCTTTGTACCATTTCCTATGATCAATACAATGCCATAAGCTTGTTACAAGAGTTATCACTCCTAACACAACGTGTACTTTCTTTAGCATACATTCTGGATGGGGCAGGGGTAATACGCCATACATTTTCAGAGCATAAATAACTCCTGTAATACTCAGAAGCCACAGCAGGACTTTTGTTGTTCTTATCATTCCTTTATTCATGATTTTTTCCGATTAATAAACTCTTGAGGGGTTGAACGCCTCCTTAGCGTCAAAACCTTTCATTCCAATGGTTGATTCGCCGAGCAGTTGCTTGAGTGTGATGGCGATGTCATCGCTGATGGCAAGACTTTTCTTTTTTATTTCTTTGGGGATGATAGCATGCTGTGGGTTCAGTGTAACATAAAATGCATTGGGCCACTGATAAACCATATTCATAAAAGGCTCTTTGATAAACATTGGTGTCATCATTCCTACTCCTAACTCTAAAAATAACGTATTGCGATGTGCATTAGAACGTAAAAATTCCATATATCGTTTCATTTCTTGACGATAGAATTCTCCCTGTAGAAAAGTGTACGAACGTACCCATGGAGCCAGTTCTGCACCACAATGTGGGCAGCGAGGAATCAGATTATCGGGCAGAGCATCATTTTCTATTTTTTCATATAGTTTAAAAGTCTCTTCTTTATTGTAATATATTTTGTCATGACATGGACGGCCACACTGCCAATAACGCCAGTCTCCTTGTATGCGTGTAATTCTTTCTTCAGGAAATACACGATAGAATTGTGCGTCTTGATTTGTTGTGGCAATATAATAATTCTTGCCATTTAAAAGTTTGGCTAAATCAATATAAGTTTCTCCTGTTTGGCATTCATACACGTATTTAATGGTACGTAACATCAATGCCCATTGTTCTCCTCTGGATGGACGTTGGTCGTAAAATAGATCAAACATGTTGTGGCGGTTATATTTTTTTGCCAATGAGCCTGCCAATGATTTAAAAACGTCATCTTCCTGATAATAAAAAATGAATCCGGAAGCAGCAGACATCCCTGATGCACCTCCAACAACTATAGAATCTGCTTGCTCAATTTTTTCTTTCAATAAATTAATGTCTTCTTGTAATACCATATTTGATAAGTTTTATTATTCGATTACAAAGGTATGTGAGACAAGTTTGATACATCCTACCAAATAAAAATCAAAATATACCAATTTGATAATTTGGACTAATATTAGAGCTTTAGTAAAACTACTATTATTTAACTTTGTAGTTATCAAATTGGTCTTATCTGATACTATATTGGTAGGAAATATCTATTGGAATTTTCCGTTATTTGCACCTATTAAAAGATTGAATTATGAGTTTAAATGTAGGTTCATATAAATTTTTAGCGGAATCTTCTCAAATGGATTTTGCCGGTAGATTAATGCTTAACCATTTAGGTAATCAACTTCTAAATGCTGCGGGAATTCACGCTGAAGAATGTGGATTTGGAATGAATTTTCTCAATAAGAATCATTATACGTGGGTTTTATCTCGTCTTGCATTAGAATGTAGCGAGTATCCTACACAAAATGAATGGTTTTATATCGACACTTGGTTGGAAAACGTAATGAATTTTTTTTCAAAAAGAAATTTTATCATTCGGAATATGAATGGAAAAATTATCGGATATGCAAGAAGTGTTTGGTCTATGATTGATATGAGTTCACGTAATCCCGTTAATTTAGCAAACTTGGGTGATGGTATAATCTATGATTATCTTGCTGCCGAACAAGAATGTCCGATAGATGGTCCGAGCAAGATAAATATCAAAGCCAAAACTCCAGTTCAGAGTTCGTCTGTACAATATACCGATGTAGATATTAACGGACATTGCAATTCAATGCATTATATTGAACGTATGCTAAATCTTATTTCTATAGATTTACTTAAAACTAGAAGAATCAAACGTTTTGAAATATCATATCATTCCGAAGCTCTTTATGGGGATTTACTTGACAATTATTATGAACTAGATATTTCTGACAATAAACATTTGTTTGAAATCAGAAAGCACTTGACAAATGAAGTAACATGTAAGGCTAAATTTTTTTTCGGAGAAATAGAATAGTAACTAATATTGATTATTTTTTAATATTGTATTATACTGATATTTACATTAAAAAAGTAAAAAGAAAATGAGTTTATGTATCAAATCACTAATTAAAAACATGAACCTTGTAATTGGTTGTACTATTGGATGCAACTATTGTTATGCAAGAAATAACTGCAAGCGGTTTCACATGACTGATGACTTCTCTGTCCCTCAATATATGAATCGTAAATTGTATCTGATGGATAATCCTAAATCACACGTTTGGCTACTTACCGGTATGAGTGACTTCTCTGATTGGGAAACAGCCTGGAAAGAAGAAATATTTGAACGTATAGCGATGAATCCTCAACATGCGTATATCTTTTTGACGAAGCGTCCTGAACGAATCGACTTTCAAACTGACGATGAAAACGTATGGATGGGAGTTACTGTGACTAGGGCTTCCGAGAAGAAACGGCTGAAGGAATTAAAAGCTCACATTCGCTCTAAACATTATCATGCTACTTTTGAACCTCTCTTTGAGGATGTGGGTGAGATAGATTTGGAGGGTTACGAATGGATTGTTATAGGAACGGAAACAGGCAAAAGGAAAGGGAAAGTAGATGCCAATCCAGAGTGGGTACTTCATATTGTAGAACAGGCGAAAAGAAATCACATTCCAGTATTTATGAAAGAAGACCTTTTGCCTATCATGGGAGAAGACCGAATGATTCAAGAGCTACCAGAACAATTTATAGAAAAAATATGGAAAAGGAAATAATCAGAGAAATAGATGTACAGAGTGTCATGACCAAATCTTCGCTGCCGGTCGGCGGGTATTCGGTCAATCCCTACGTAGGCTGTCCACATGCCTGCAAATATTGCTACGCCTCGTTCATGAAACGTTTCACTGGACATACCGAACCGTGGGGAGCATTCCTGGACGTGAAGAATTGGAAACCGATAACGAATCCACACAAATATGATGGCGAGCGTATTGTGATAGGTTCTGTGACGGATGGTTACAATCCGTATGAAGAATCTTTCCGTCGTACGCGTAAATTGCTCGAAGAACTACATGGAAGTAATGCCGAGATTATGGTTTGTACGAAGTCCGACCTCGTCCTGCGTGACCTCGATCTATTGAAAGGTTTTCCTAAAGTAACGGTATCGTGGTCGGTCAATACGCTTGATGAGCGGTTCCGCATGGATATGGACAATGCCGTGAGCATAGAACGTCGCCTGAAAGCGATGCGTCAAGTCTATGAGGCAGGCATCCGTACCGTATGTTTCGTTTCACCCATATTTCCGGGAATAACCGATGTGAAGGCGATTATTGGGGAGGTGAAAAATTATGCCGATTTGATATGGCTTGAAAATCTGAACCTGCGTGGACAATTCAAAGGAGGAATAATGACGTATATTCGTGAGAAACATCCCGAACTCTTTCCGTTGTACGAAGAGATATACAACAAGAAAAAACTTGATTACTGGCAGGCTTTGGAACAGGACATATCCCAGTATGCACAAACACAAGGCTTTCCCTATCGGGTGAACGATTTGCCTTACGGACGCTCCGAAAAAGGCAAACCTGTCATCGTGAACTATTTCTATCATGAGAAAATCAGGCTCAAAAACAAAGGGTGAATGCCGTAAAAGGATAATGGATATGGTCAAAGATGAGCCCGGACCTGATGATATCTCACATCAGGTATGAACAAAAATCCGCGATAAGGACAACCCACGCCGATTGACATTGTCGCCAACAATGACAGTGGTTTATTGGGGATACGAGTGTTGACATCACTGTGCTCAAATTTATTAGCACCGATTGATTGTTTCGTCACCCAATGATGACGCTTATCCTGACAGATTGGTGCTATCATAGCTGTTTCCGGATCTTATCGGAACGCATTAGAATTATCAACAAGTTATAAGTACCACTATTCTTCCCGATTTATTTCGGTGAGGAACTCACTAATCGTCTGCCCTGTCATCTGTTTGAAGAAACGCATCAGATGGTTGGGCTCAGAAAAATGTAAACGGAAAGCGATTTCCTTGACGGAAAGATTGGAGAAAAGCAAGTCGTTCTTTACCTCTTGCAAAAGACGTTGTTTCAGCAGATGCACTGCCGACAGACCGAACTCACGCATCACGGCCTTGTTGAGCGACACCCGGCTGATGCCCATCATCTCGGCATAGTCTGCCACACGCGTCTTGTTGCAGATGTTCTTTTCCAAGAGTTGCTTGTACTGATAGGCGTAATTGTTCAGCGGCAGGGCAAACGGCAAATGGAAGCGGCGGGCATAAACGCGGTTGAGCAATAGGAGGAATTGGTAGAGGTAGGCCACAATCAGATGATAGCTGTCGGCTATCGGCTCACGTAGTTCCTTTTTCATGTTCCCAAGCAGATTGAGCAACGGGCGGACTTCTTCCTCTGTCAGATCAAACCATGTGGGATAATCGTGTTGGTAGCAATAGAGCAGGCGGTACATGAAATACTTGTCGGACAAGAACTGGTTCACGAATTCCTCCTGAAACACCAGGAACGTATATTCCAGTTTATCTATCTCCACGTGCCACTCCTGCAGTTGAAAAGGTGAGATGACGAGCAACATATCGGGATGTAAGTCTATCCGTTCGCCTGCCAGAAAAAGATATCCCTCTGCCTTGCGGAAGAAATAGAATTCGAAGAAATCAGTCCTGTACCGTTTGTCCGTATCGAACCAGCCACGTTTTTCCATGCTTTCAGCCGTATTCAGCAGAAAGTCCACGCCACACGAACTTTTGGAATATTTCAACAAAGAGATATGCTCTGCCGTATTGCTGTTATATATGCCGTAGGTGTCTTTACTTCTCATTTTATAGCTTTTTGATACAAAGGTAATTCCCTTTTTCAAAAAAGAGACAGAATTGTCGGTAAAAAGAAGGTATTATGCGCATTTTTGCAACCATGTTGCGTGGATTTGTTCTTATTTTTGTTTTTATTTTGAAGGAATATATTATATGGAAAAAGACATTATCTACATTAAAAATATGGTCTGTCGGCGGTGTATCCTGACTGTCTCAAATATTTTTAAGAAAAATGGCATCACTCCTGTAAACGTGGAGTTAGGGACGGTCATACTATCCGCACCACTCATAAAAGAAAAAGAAGCCATTATCCGCCACCAACTTGAGGAATATGGCTTTGAGGTGATTGACAACAAACGGGTGCGTGTTATTGAACAAGTCCGTGTTGGTGTAATTGAATTCGTCCGCCATCCAGAATATCAGGAGAAGATGAACCTGTCCGACTATCTGCAAGACAAATGCCACAAGGAATACAGTGCACTCAGTAAACTGTTTACCGAAATGAGGGGCATCACTATTGAGAAATATTACCTTGCACAGAAAATAGAACTGGTGAAAGAACTGCTCGTATATGATGAACTGAGTGTCAGTGAAATCGCAGACAAACTGCATTATTCGAGTGTAGCCCATTTGAGTACGCAATTCAAATCTCAAACGGGACTGTCACCCACCCAATTCAAAATGATGAAAGGGAATAAGTTGAAACCACTTGACGAGATATAAATCATATCCATAATAATGTAACAACCCGCTCTGATTTGCCTTTTACCTTTGCACATGAAAATTAAAGAATACTGATTTTATGAAAAAGTTTTTGATATGGATGGTTGTTACTTGCATAGGATGCGGAAATCTTTGGGCTGCGGACAGGACAGTCAAAGGATATGTACTTGACAAGGAAGGAACACCTCTTCCCGGCGCATATGTGTATGATGAAGACAAACATACAGCAGTGACAAACGAGGACGGATATTTCGAGTTATCCGTATCGGAAGAAATAAAACAATTGAGAGCTGCTTATGTAGGATTTAACGCACTGATTTATACAATGGAACGTCCTGATGATATACAGATTCTGGTGATGAGTCCGAGTACGGAACTGGAAGAGGTAGTCGTAACGGCAGGAGGCACCGGGACAATCAAGAACCGCAGCAATGTGCTGAATACAGAAAGCGTGACCTCGCAAGCCCTGACACGTGCCGCCTGCTGCAATCTTTCAGAGAGTTTCGAGACGAATCCTTCGGTGGATGTGGCCTACAGTGATGCCGTGACGGGAGCCAAACAAATCCAGCTTCTCGGATTGGCAGGTACATACGTGCAGATGCTTACGGAGAATTTTCCAAACCTACGTGGTGTGGCTTCCACATATGGGCTTGACTACATACCCGGACCGTGGATGCAGAGCATACAGGTTTCCAAAGGAGCTGCTTCGGTGAAGAACGGATACGAGTCCGTAACGGGGCAGATTGACGTGGAATACAAGAAGCCGAAAGTGGCGGATCCGCTGTTGGTCAATCTTTTCGCCAACAGTACGGGGCGTTACGAAGGAAATGCCGTGGGAGCCGTAGAGCTTAACGACCGTCTTTCCACTGCTTTATTCCTGAATTATTACAACGAGGAACGGACACACGACAAGAACAAGGATACGTTTCTGGATATGCCGGAAATGCAGTCGTTCAGCGTAATGAACCGTTGGCATTATCAAACACCCAGGTTTGTGTCGCAGTCGGGCATCAAAGTGCTCGCTGACCGCCGTACAAGCGGACAGACCTCCCACACGTTACATGATGATGAAAATTTCATTCCCTACACCATTAATAACGACGCCAACCGTGTAGAGCTTTTCTCGAAGAACGGATTTATCCTCAATCAAGACCGGAATGAAAGCGTGGCGGTTATTGTGTCAGGCTCGTACCACGACCAGCAATCAAACTATGCGGACAAGATATATAACGTATATGAATCGAATATCTACGCCTCCCTGCTTTATGAAAGCGAATTTGGTGACAGACACAAGCTGGCGGCAGGCTTGAACTACAACTGGGACAACTATTCGCAACGGGGCAATGTCATCGAACGCTACCGACCACAGGAACGTAACGTAAGCGAGAGTGTGGCGGGCGCATACGCCGAATACACGTGGACACCTGTGGAGAACTTCACGTGGATGTTGGGACTGCGCACAGATTACAGCATCTTACACCATTGGTTCGTCACTCCCCGTATGCACCTCAAATATGCTCCTGTCCATTGGCTTGATTTACGGGCTTCCGCCGGAAAAGGTTATCGCACCACCTTCATCTTTCCCGAAAACAGTTACCTGCTCGCAAGCAACCGAACGTGGCATATCGCCGACGACCTGAAGCAGGAAGAAGCATGGAATTATGGAATCAGCGCGTCTTTCCATATCCCAATAAAAAGTGAAGAACTGACCGTAAACGCAGAATGGTTCTATACGGATTTTCAGAATCAAGTAGTAATTGATATGGACAAGGATACACACGGCATCTATTTCTACAATCTGAATGGGAAATCCACTTCAAGTGTATTCCAGATAGATGTCACCTATCCACTGTTCCGTGGTTTTACCCTGCTGGGAGCCTATCGCTGGATGGACGTAAAGTGCACGTATGGCGATAGAACCCTGCGTAAGCCGCTCACCAGTCGTTACAAAGCGTTAGTTACGGCTTCCTATGAAACATCGTTGAAGAAATGGCAGTTCGACGTTACCGTTCAGTTCAATGGTGGAGGGCGTATGCCGGCACCCGATGCGGAACATCCGCTGTGGAACTACACCTTCCCCTCGTACACCCTGCTGAGCGCACAAGTCACACGCCGTTTCCGCCGATGGAACATTTATGTGGGTGGCGAGAACCTGACAAACTATAAGCAAAAGAATCCGATTGTATCGGCAGGAGACCCGTACAGCCCGGATTTTGACGCGACAATGGTATGGGGACCGACAATGGGATACAAGCTTTATGCGGGCATCCGTTACAATATTCCCAAAATGTAATCAAGTAAAACTAAAAAACAAATAGAAAACAATGAAAACAAAAACAATCTTGCTGACAGCCTTGCTTTTGCTGGGATTGTCATCTGGCGTTTCGGCAAAGGACGTGAAAGAAAACAAGAAAGCTGAAGTGACATTCCTCGTATCAATGACTTGCGAGAACTGCCAGAAACGCATCGAGGATAACATTTCCTTCGAGAAAGGGGTAACCGGACTTGATGTGAACCTCCCTCAAAAAACCGTTACCATTAAATACCGCAAGGACAAGACTACGCCCGACAAACTGAAAGTGGCCATCCGCAAACTGGGGTATACCGTGACACCGTTCCATAACACGAAAGACAATAAAAAAGAACCGTCAAAATAAATGGATGATGGATATTGTATAAATAGGAGCTTTGGATAAGATAATTTGAACCATTGGTAAAGCGAAAAACTTTGGACGGTGCTTAAGTTGTTCAGAAAGTACCGTCCGGTTTTATATTAAAGAAAGGACGAATATGAAATTGTCAGATTTACATACGGGTGAAAGCGGGATAATTGTTAAGATACATGGTCGTGGCAGTTTCCAAAAACGGATAACTGAAATGGGATTTGTATTCGGAAAACGGGTAAAAGTCATATTGAACGCGCCGTTGCAAGACCCGATAGAATATGAGATTATCGGTTACAAAATTTCGCTGCGGCGGGAAGAGGCGGACAACATCGAAGTCGTGAGTGAAAAAGAAGCCAAGAACTTTGTACATAAACAAAATCAGGAACTTTCTATTGATGCTTCTTACTGTGATGATGCGGAATTTCTTGAAAAAGAAATGGAACGTATGGTGGCAGAGCGGAAGCATTCGATACGGGTGGCATTGGTTGGCAATCCGAATTGTGGGAAAACATCATTGTTTAACATCGCTTCCGGCGCACACGAACATGTTGGGAACTATAGCGGTGTGACTGTAGATGCCAAGGAAGGGATATTCGAGTATGGCGGTTATCGGTTTACATTGGTGGATTTACCCGGCACGTATTCCATTTCGGCTTATAGTCCCGAAGAACTTTACGTACGTAAAAGCCTTGTAGAAGAAATCCCTGATATTGTTCTCAACGTTGTGGATAGTTCAAATTTGGAACGTAACCTTTACCTTACAACCCAGGTCATCGACATGGACTTGCGTGTAGTGATGGCCCTGAACATGTATGATGAATTTCGTAATCGGGGTGACAAACTGGACATAGAACGATTGGGACAGTTATTGGGTGTCCCGATTGTTCCAACCGTCAGTAAGACGGGGGAAGGAATAAAACACCTATTCGATACCATCATTCACGTATATGAAAAGAAGCAGCCCATATTGTGCAGGCACATCCACATTAATCATGGTGAAGAACTTGAAACAAGTATCCGGCGCATTCAATTGCTTATTCAGCGAAACGAAGGCATCCGTCATAAATATTCTACCCGTTTCCTTGCCATTAAGTATTTGGAAAGGGACAAGGACATCGAAAATGTAGTGGAAAGCCTTTCTTGCCGGGATGAAGTCATTGCAACCCGTTTTGAAGAACGGAAACGTATAGAAGGGTTACTGCATACTTCTATGGAAACTGTCATTGTGGATGCTAAATATGCATTTATCCAAGGCGCATTGAAAGAAACTTATACTCCCGCATTCTTGAAAGAACCATCTAAACGGAGCAAAACAGACAAGATTGATGCAATTGTCACTAACCGTTGGCTTGCATTCCCACTGTTTTTCTTTCTGCTCTATCTGATTTTTCAAGGTACATTTACTTTGGGCGAATACCCGATGAAATGGATCGAATGGCTCGTAGGACAATTCGGTGATTGGATTTCCATATACATGCCAGACGGAATATTAAAAGATTTGATAGTTGATGGCATTATCGGTGGCGTGGGTAGCGTATTGGTGTTCCTTCCCAACATAATGATACTTTACCTGTTCATTTCATTACTCGAAGATTCAGGCTATATGGCACGTGCCGCTTTCATTATGGATAAAATCATGCATCGTATCGGACTTCACGGAAAATCGTTTATTCCAATGATTATGGGATTCGGTTGCAATGTCCCGGCTGTTATGGCAACACGTACCATTGAGAGCCGGAGAAGCAGATTGATAACAATGTTTATCATTCCATTTATGTCATGCACAGGACGTTTGCCTTTATATATTCTGATGGCAGGCGTATTTTTTCCACGTTATGCCAGTTTGGTTTTGTTGGGGCTTTATGGGTTAGGCATCTTCGTGGCAGTTTGTTCTGCAAACATCATTGGACGGTTCATTAAGGAAGAAGACCAGCCTTTTGTAATGGAGCTTCCTCCTTACCGGATACCCACTGCAAAATCCGTTTTTCGCCATACATGGGAGAAAGGGAAACAATACCTGCACAAAATGAGCGGTATCATCTTGGTTTGTTCCATTATTATTTGGTTTTTAGGCTATTTCCCTCGTCATGACAGTTATACCAGTGCTGCCGAACAACAGGAGAATTCCTACATCGGATATATCGGTAAAGCCATAGAACCCATATTCAAACCTTTGGGATTCGACTGGAAAATGAGTACCGGTGTTTTATCCGGCATTGGAGCAAAAGAATTGGTAGTAAGCACACTTGGCGTTATGTACAGTGCAGAAAACGAAACTGATAATAATACCAATTTGCAGGAAGCCTTGCAAAAGAATGTAGCACCCGCCGCCGCACTTGCCTATATGGTATTCATATTACTTTATTTCCCCTGTATAGCCACCTTTGTTGCTATTAAACAGGAAAGCGGTAGTTGGAAATGGGCTGCATATTCCGCAATCTACACAATTTGCGTAGCTTGGGTAATTACGTTTATAGTGTACAGGTCAGTAATGTTTTTGATATAGTATTTGTTATCAAAATGGTAGTCATTCCTCTATTATTGGTAGTAGTTTAATGAAGATGCTGATTTATTTTTGCAAATAGAATTAAAACATTGATATAAAACGCATTAATTTATTAAGAACATTATGTACCATTGGAGTGTTTACGATGATACCATCGCTACTGAAAGCAGAAGTATCGGCATCTGGAATAGAATAACGAAAAAACAGATATTATTCTTTTTATCAGGGAATATGACGTAAATTTCTTTGTGATTCATAAAAATAACATTTAGTAGATTACAAAGATTAATTTCCTTGCAAATAAAAGACAATGAAGGCAGAAAAAATTCTGAAAAAACGTCTTTGCTGCTCAGTTGCAAGGATTTTACATTAACTGTTTATAAAATTGAAGATAAAAAATGAAGTTAGGAATTATTAGATGCCAACAGACAGAAGATTTTTGTCCGGGTAGTGGGTGTTTCAAAGCCGTAAATAAACGTAAAGGCGTTTTTGAAGGCTGCGATGAAGAAATTGAAGTGATCGGATTCATCACTTGCGGTGGATGCCCAGGTAAAAAATCCATATTACGTGCAAAGATGCTTATAGAACAAGGTGCTGACACAATCGCCTTTGCATCATGCATACAGAAAGGAACTCCTATCGGTTATCCATGTCCGTTCCATAAAAGAATGAAAACCTTATTGGAAACAAATCTACCTGAAAATATACGCATATTGGATTATACGCATGACGCACCTGTAAGGACGGATGTATAAGAATGATTGGCAGCATTCAAGATTATCTATGTGCTTGTTAGCCATTCTAAATATTAACAGCCTCTAAGAATTATTCCGTTCGTAGAGGCTATTTATGGTTTTGAGACTAATTTCATAATACTCTCAGGACAACTCCACAAACAATAGTTGTCAAAAGTGGCAGGCATTCTTGATTTGTTGGTAATATCCTGAAAGCGTAACATTTTTATTTTTCAAATAAATTAAAATGAGCATATATGAAATATTCGGATTTACTTAAAACATTATGGGTCGTATTTGCATTCGCTGCGTATCCTATTTATTTGAAAGCTGAAACATCGAATGATACGAGGAATAAAACGAACATTATTCTATTTATTGGTGATGGCATGAGCATTGCCCAATGGCAAACGGGTATGATTATGAGTGATACACCTCTTAATATTGAACGTATGAACTCTGTTGGCATAATGACAACAAATTCATCGACAGATTTCAATGGTGACGGTCCATCTCACGGGACAGCTATAGCTTCGGGTAGAAATACCCGTAAGGGAGCAGTCGGAATCAGTCCCGACGGGAAACCGTTAAAATCCATTGTCGAATATGCGTCAGAAAACGGGCTTGCAACAGGTATTGTATCAGCCAATACATTATTAGAAGGGAGTATAGCTCCGTTTGTTGCTCATGTTGAAAGCAGAATGCAAACGAGAAATATTGCGGAAGCTTATGTGAAACAAGCTCCAGATGTCTTTATCGGTGGAGGAATGAGTTATTTCCAAAACAGTGGGAATGACAGAAATTTACTCGATGAATTGAAAGGAAAGGGTTACAATATAATAAAAGGCATAGACGGAATAGGAAATACATGTGATGGGAAATTAGCAGTATTTACATCAGAATCAAGCATGCCGGACATTTTGCACGGACGTGGTAATACATTTACGGAATCGGTTCGCTCCGCGATAAATTTTCTAAGCCATTCCAACAAAGTTTTTTTTCTGTTGGTTGGCGATATGTTCATAGACAGGGCTTCTCATGCATGTAATACAGAATTAGTCGGATTGGAAACCATAGACCTTGATAGAGCCATAGGTATTGCTTTGGATTTTGCAGAAAAAGATGGAAATACCCTCGTGATAGTAGTCGGAGGTCCAGAGGCTTCGGGAATGGTTCTCACCGATGGTAACATGCAAAAGCATGAAGTCATAGCCAAATGGGCAATGCACGGAATGATACATACAGGGACTATGATTCCCATGTTTTCTTATGGACCCGGTTCTGAGTATCTTCAAGGTATCATCAAAAATACTGATTTGTTTTTCCATATCAAGAAATTATTGTTTAATGAATATATGTGATATACGAAATGATTAAAGCACTTTTTTTCGACATAGACGGGACACTGGTAAGTTTCAGTACCCATCTGATTCCGCAATCGGCAATCAAAGCCATTACAAAAGCCAAAGAAAAAGGCATCAAAATTTATATTTCGACAGGACGCCCTTTATCGTTGATAAATAACATTGACAGTATCAAGCACCTGATAGATGGGTATATCACGACCAATGGAGCATATTGCATTGTTAAGGGAGAGGTTATTTCCTGTAATCCTATACCAGAAAATGACGTATTAACTGTTATGCGGTTGGCAGATGAAATGAATTTTGCCTGTATGGTTGTTGGGGAAAACGACTTGGCTGTGTATAACAGTAATGATAAGGTGGATGTGATTTTTCGTCAAATGTTGAATGTCCAAAATCTAAAGGAAAATGTACCGATGGAACCCATATTGAAACAACGTATTCTACAACTGACTCCAATTATATCTGATGCAGAAGAAAGAATAATCATGCCACATCTTACGGGATGCATTTCCAGTCGTTGGTATCCAGACTTCATTGATATTACGGCCCAAAATGTGGATAAAGGATACGGTTTGTTGTCGATTGCTTGTCATCACGGTATTAAAATTGAAGAAACTATGGCTTTTGGTGATGGAGGAAATGACATTCCTATCATAAAGCGGGCAGGTATCGGTATAGCTATGGGCAATGCAAATCAAGATTTAAAAGAGGTAGCTGATTATATCACATCTTCAGTTGATGATAATGGAATTTACAATGCATTAAAGCATTTTATTATATAAGGATTATTATATATTATAGCTGGTGAAATGTGGATTTTTTTTACGAATAAAAATATTTTTAGGATATATACTAATTGTTGTTATAATATTCTCATTTTGGAAGGTGTTGTCATATAGTCGTTTGGAACTTCTAAAATTAGAGAATATAATAAATGAGACAGAATATGCCCGTAAAAATATTTATAAAGCTCATTTATATATTACTAAGTTAGTAACTTTAGGTGAATCTGTTTTAGCGTGGAATGAATCAGATTATAATAAATACCATCATCAACGTCTTAAAACAGATAGTGTTCTAATTGAAATAAAATCTAGTGGTGTAAATTCTTTACTTCCGGTTCAAATAGACTCTTTACGAGCATTGCTTGAAACGAAAGAGATGCACCTATTCCGAATAATGCAAGCTGTTCAATCTTGGGAGAAGTCCGACAGTATTCTTGCTAATGAACTACCTGTAATAGCTACACAGTCGGTTCGGATGAAGACAATAACACAGAAAAAGAAAGGAATTGCCGGGCTGTTTGGAAAGAAAGAGACGGTACAAGTTCCATATATTACAAATGAAATACAGGAATTTAATAAAAGATTTACTTCTGTTAGAGATTTGCAAAACAATCTGATGGAAGTGTATGCAGACAGTCTGCGTTTACAGAACAGGCTATTAAACCATAAGTTATATGATTTTGTTTCTTCTCTTGATAACCAAATACAGCAGTCATTTACAGAACAATATCAGAAAATAACGGAGACTATATGGAAATCTTTCCGACTGTTTGCAATAGTGATAAGTATTGTTATCGTTCTGTTTGTTATTTCTTTTTTCATTATACTATCTGATTTACGTAAGGAAGAAAAGATAAAAGTTAAACTACAGCAATCCGTTCAGGAAAATGAGGATTTGCTTGAAATGCGCAAAAGAATAATTCTGACTGTTTCTCATGATATACGTGGTCCTCTCGGTAATATTCATAACTGTGCTGATTTGGCTTCCCAAACACGGGAAAAAAAGAAACGCGAACCATATTTGGAGGATATACGCCATTCCTGTCATCATATCCTGCATTTGGTTAATGATCTGATGGATGCCTATCGGATCAATGAAGCCGGTGATTTGCGTAACGACACGCCATTTTATCTTGGCCATTTCTTGCAACGTATCTCAGAAGAGTTTTCCCGCAAGGCTGTTGCAAAGGCCTTATTTCTTCAATATGAACATCAAAATTCATCTTTTGTTGTAAAGGGCGATGCAGATAAACTGGAGCAAGTACTGGCCAATTTACTGACTAATGCCATCAAGTTTACTCCATCAGGAACCATAAGTTTGTATTCAAAATATTTGGAAGGAAAACTGCACATTGAAATCAAGGATACCGGTATCGGAATGGATGAGGAAACGCAGAAAAGAATATTTGTCCCCTTTGAGCGTGCCGCACAGAATGTCAATTCTGAGGGCTTTGGTTTAGGTCTTTTCCTGACAAAGGGACTGGTCAAAGTCCTGAATGGTATTATAACTGTGGAAAGCGCACCGGGAAAGGGAAGTATTTTCAGGCTTGAGATTCCTTTACCTGAAACGGATGAACTTGTGGAAGAGGACAAGCCTGATAGTGATTCGATAACTATTTTACCGAAGAATGTGCTTGTTGTGGATGATGATCCTATATTGTTAAAAATAGCGGAGGACATGCTTGGACGTAAGGGAGTTTCCTGCACAACCTGTAGGAATTTTCAGGAAGTCGTGGCTGCTCTTGGGAAATCGGATTATGATATGGTGCTGACAGATGTACAAATGCCAGATACCGACGGGTTTGCTCTGTTAAGATTGCTTCGAAATTCAGATATTGGAAATTCAAGAACCATTCCAGTTGCGGTTATGACTGCCCGAGGAGATGGTAACAGCGGAATCTATGAAAAAGAAGGATTTGCGGGTTGCATTCATAAGCCGTTCAACATCCATGCATTACTTACTTTTTTATCAACCATTATGTCTCAAATAAAAGTCTCTCAAACTGGAGATTTTGACTTTTCCTGCTTGTTGGATAGTACAGATGATTATGAACATATGATGTCTCTTGTTATCATGGAATCAAGAAAAGAAATTGAGGAACTTAAAACAGCCATAAAGACAACCAATCGTGAATCCATGAGAAAAACAATACATCGAATGATGCCTGTATGGGAGATACTAGGAAAAGAGCATATGTTGCATGATTTTCAAGAAAGGTTGCGCGATATGAATACTAGTGATGAAACTATTTGTGAGCAAGGCATTCAAATTATAGAGTGGATTGAAAAATTAATTAAAGAAGCAGAGAATGAGCTGAAGAAATATGAAAATACTGATAGTTGAAGACAATATGATACTCTGTGGCTTGATTGAAAAATGGCTGCAAAAGGCTGGTTATGATGTATTGACGGCTATAGATGAACCTGGCGCACGTTGTATCCTAAAAAGAAATGAAGTAAATATGGTATTAGGAGACGTACGTCTGCCAGAAGGTGACGGTATCAGCCTTCTGGAATGGATGATGCGTTCTAAGATGGAAGTTCCATTTATTGTCATGACAGATTATGCCTGTATCACGGATGCAGTCCGTGCTATCAAACTCGGCGCTAAGGATTATTTGCAAAAGCCTGTTCATCAAGAGCAACTGATAGAATTAGTGCATAGTATGCTTAAGCAGCCTGTTATTGTACGTAAAGAGCGTTCTTTTGTAGAACGTACCAGTGAAGCTGCCAGAAAAGCCGCTTCACTGGCTCGTCGTGTGGCACCTTCGGAACTTTCAGTCCTAATACTTGGTCCGAGCGGAAGCGGTAAGGAAGTGATAGCCCAGATGATACATCGTTATAGTGACAGACGTGAGAAGCCTTTTGTTGCCGTCAATTGTGGAAGCATACCTAACGATTTGCAGGCTTCTGAATTTTTCGGTGCAGTTAAAGGAGCTTTTACAGGAGCTGTTGCTGATAGGAAAGGACATTTTGAGACGGCCAATGGAGGAACCTTATTCCTGGATGAAGTCGGTAATATGCCGTATTCCATGCAGATTCTTCTTCTGCGTGTCCTTCAGGAAAAGGAGTTTAATCCGGTAGGAAGTGATAAAGTGAAACATACGGATGTACGTATTATTTCTGCTACCAATGAGGATATGAAAAAAGCGGTGGAGGAAGGTCGCTTTCGTGAGGATTTGTATTATCGCCTTGCAGAACTCGAAATTGTTCAACCGCCATTAAAAGATTGCAAAGACGATATTCTTCCGCTTGCCGAATTCTTCAGAAAAGAACATTCCGGTAGAATACGTGTCAAGAATGAGGGATTTACTGAAGAAGCGAAATCATGTATGTTGGGGTATGACTGGCCGGGTAATGTACGGGAATTGAACGCAAAAATCAAACGTGCAGTAATTGTTGCAGATAATGCATTATTGGATGTCTGTGATTTGGGACTGGAAAATGTAGATTGTAATGACAATCCGGATATTCGTATCATTCAGGAAAAGGAAAGGATACGAAATCTGCTTGATAAAAATCATGGTAATGTCAGCAAGACAGCAGCGGAACTCGGTTGCAGTCGTACAGCCCTGTATAAGAAAATGAAGAAACTTGATCTGAAGTAATCTTTATTCTTTAAGGCGGTATACCAGTCTGCATATATTGTTTCGGAATGTTTTGGACTCACGCAAAGTCCATTGTCCGAATTGAATTTTTCCGGTTATGTTTTTCCCGCTTTTGTATGATATTGGAAGCAAGTAAATGACCAGTTCATCTGCGAGTCGAAAGAGAAATACTCCACCGGCATATTCGGCACTTTTTTCGTCTTGTACTTTCATAAAGAAGGTACAGTTATTGTCTCGTCTCTCTTTTGCATCCATCAAATCAAGCATACCGTAATGCGGATACATGTTGAATGTAGCCCGCTCCTCCCAATAAGGGAAACCGTTCCGGTCTGTCCTGAGCCATTCCATCAGTTCCTCATTTTTATTCGGTAGAAATCCGTCCAATGTGACGGGCATAATAATCTGTATTTTTGCCATACCTCTATCTGTAAAAAAGCATGAAACCCATGTAGTTTCAGGTAGAGGCTCTGGTAAAGCCCAAACGATAACTTGCATGGGCTCACGCTATAGGGTATAGCATAAGCCTCACGCAATAGTCATCGTTTTTTGAAATTTACCAGATTCCTACCTGAGACTTCTTGCGACTTATGTATATAATCGACGGAAAACATCCCGTAATCCGCCGTTATGTTCTATTTCAAGTTCAAAGATAAGGAATGTTCCCTGAAAATCAAACTGATTCAGGATTTATTTGTCATTCTGTATCTATTCAGCTTTTCTTTTCTCATCTTCTGCACTTTCTATTCCCAGCCGTTCACATAGTTCCGGATCACTCTTGATACGTTCCATTTCATCGTTGATGATCGCCTGGGCATCCGCCTTTATCTGGTCATAATTACGCTGTATCTGCTGAAGCATGATGTCATTTCCTTCACTGTCCTTGAACGTGTTGATAACCGGGATTTTTTTATAAGCCTTTTCTTCCGCACTTACTTTGGCATGGTCCACGATAATTTCCGCATGGAAAATCTTCTGGTCTATTTTCTCACCGAAATTATCCGACACGGAACCAACAAACGTACCCTGTGATAGGTTGGAAATCTTTGATGCTGGAATCAGTGAATCAAGTTGGGTGTTAATCGATGTAGAGACATCCTGACGGTTGATAGATATGGACTGCCGTTTCTGTAAAATCTTACCGAAGCGTTCGGAAAGTGTCTTGGCCGTTTCACCGACTACCTGACCACTGAATATGTTGCCGACTGTATTTTGAATCACCTTGCTCTCCTTTTCACCGTAGTCACGATTAAGCTGGCTGAAGTCCTGAAATCCCAAACAGACCGCCACCTTGTTGGAACGTGCCGTTGCAATCAGGTTGTCCAGTCCTCGGAAATAGATGGTAGGAAGCTCGTCGATAATGACCGTACTTTTAAGCTGTCCTTTCTTGTTTATCAGTTTGACGATTCTGGAATTATACAGTCCGAGCGCAGCGGAATAGATGTTCTGTCTGTCCGGATTATTGCCCACACAAAGGATTTTAGGCTCCTTCGGATTATTGATGTCCAGAGAAAAATCATTACCTGTCATGACCCAGTACAGCTGTGGAGAAATCATTCTGGTAAGCGGAATTTTTGCGGAAGCTATCTGGCCCTGGAGCTGATCCTGAGCCCCACCTTTCCATGCATCCATGAAAGGAGAAAGGTAGTTCTCCAGTTCCGGATAGGAAGTCAGTATGGTAAACAAATCAGAGTAAGGTTTGTTCAACAGTTCCACGGCATGAGGGAAGCTGCAATAGATACCTTTTTTGTATATT
>NZ_JAULLJ010000043.1:0-24438 GCF_030518095.1 Bacteroides sp. ET489 | reverse complement strand
TTATAAATGAAACTACAAATCCTGTCCATCTCAATAATAATTGAAATGAACAGGATCTGTTTTATTTACTTGATATCAATAACTACTTTAGATTAAGTCAGCCAATTGATTCAATCTACCATTATTCCATCATCTGTGAAGGACCACCCTTCGGCCAGTTGGTCAGAATGTTGCTATAAGTGTTCTTGCCAGAGTAAGTTACAGATGCAGGCATATTAGAGGCAGAACCAGTAGCTTCAAGAATTGTTGCCACGGCGTCTTTTCCGGCATTAATGTCGCCATATACCAAGATATCTGTATTGTTTCCTAAGTCAATCACACCTTCAATGTCGAACAGGCCACCAGCCTTGGAAGTTGCATCACCTACAGTAACAGTAGTACCAGTTACCACGCTCTTAGTTGCTGTTTTAGAAGCTACATACCATGTTTTGCTGACGTTAACTGTTTCATTACTTAATTGAGCTTCACCGTTTACAGTAAAGTTGTTCTTTACAGTAAGATTCTTAATGCCATTATTATAGGTTAAGGTTGTTAAACCAGCACCTTCAGTTACAATTTTACCATTTACAACTAAATCATTGTCAACAGTTAAGTTAGTCCAAACAATGGTAGTACCCTTCTCATCAGATTTGAAGTTTAAGGTATTATTCTCTTCTACTTCTACAGCCGGCAAAGTAATATTTGTGCCCTTGAAGTAAGTTGTTTTATTACCACCTACTGCAACTATATATTTCTTGATAGTTTCAGATGCATTAGCATAATTCGTAAAGTCATAAACTTTATCACCTACTTCAACAAAGCGCACAACAGTAGTCGGTTTGTATACACTGAGTAATGCATCGTTAAAGCGTTTGCCTGGGTCATTTACATCACAAATGTATTCACCACCTTTAAACTGAGAGAGCTTACCTGTTACTTGACTAGATACACGATCATAAATCGTACCCTTGTTATAGCCAGTTCCATCAAAGAAAAACTCTCCTTCGATTGTGAGTTCTGCATTAGCCTCATTGTTCAAAGCACCTGTTGAAGAAACTGCTAATTTGGCATCATCTTCAGTATTACTTTGATTACCAGCATAGAATATGGTCATACCTTTCTTATTTGTAATAGAACCATTCAGCAGAGTCTGGGCTTTAGCAGTAGTTCCTCTACGATCGCAACGTCCGAAAGTAACCTGACCTTCGTTAATGATAGTTCCGTTTACAGTAGAAGTCTTTCCTTCAACGTCGAAGCTTAACCAACCGTCTTTCGTGTAGTGTGCAGCTGCTGTAGGAACAACACCTTCTTCATGTCCCAAGACTTTAATATTGGCGTTCTTACCAACTGTAGCTTGACCAATAACCAAACGGCCACCGACTGCATTGCAGCAACCTGCAGACTCAACGATTACATCGCAATCAAGAACAGGTTCATTCATGGTTGCTGCATTAAAAAGTGATGTTGGATTAACAATGAATCGAGGATTGGTTAAACCTGATTGACCTGCAAGATTTGTTTTATTACCTCCCTTAATAATTAATGCATCACCTTCTTCACCAACAATGGTGTAACCACCACGGATAGCAATAGCCGGCTGTTCAGGATCGCTTATTTCGATTTGACCCAATACGCGAACAGTTTTACTGCTAGCCTTTGCCAAATCTTTATTGCAGGATGTACCAACGTTATTAGTTGCTGCTCTGAATGAAGCTTCATCTGTAGCATAAACCTTGTCAAAAGTAAGATTCTTGGTATCTACTTCAACAACTGTCCAACCTTGGCCAACAGACTTGATTGTAGTCGTACCGGCTACTTTATATTCAGCTGTTAAGTTGGCATCATTTGTCATCAAGACTGTTAAATCATCAACTTTTGTAGGCAACACAGGGATAACAACATCTACGTAATTATCTTTTCCTGGTGCCAATCCTTTGTTTTCAACATTGAAAACTTTAGCAACAATAGTTTTGCTGGTTTCAGTCGGTTCACCGTAGTAGAAGTTTTCACCATACATTGCCTTCTTATTGTTGGCAGCTTTGATAGCGGCAGCACTTAAGTTCTGTTTCAAGATGAACTGCTCGTTTTTCGAATAAAGGGTGATAGTATTAATTGGTTTTTCTAATCCTTTCTCAGCAGAATTTGTTAAACGAACCACTACACCACCTGACAGAATGCCGGTCGTAAAAGATTGAGCATCTACGCCACCGTCCATATTTGCCGTATAACCTACACTAAATGCATACTTAGACATGGCAGCCCATGTATATAAATCATGTTGTACCTGGCCATTTTCTTTAGGCTTGCCCTGTAAGTTTGTCAAACTTATAGTCTTAGGAGAAACAGCTTGTACAGGACCATTATAGAATTCATCAGAATAGGGGAAATAAACGATGTATTCACCTTGGTAAATAGTACCTAATTTAGACTTAAAGAAACCGGTACCAAAGTTCAATTTGGTATTTGCAAAATCTCCACTTACATCAGTCTTCCTATAAAAATTATCGTTACCTTTAGTTACTTCTGGAGTAATTAGCAAATCATTATCTTCAGCCTTACCTTTAGTTTCCCACGTTGCAGCTTTACTGCCTAATCCCGGAATAAACTGGCCGTTTTTGATAGTCGGTGTACTCTCACATGCATCATATTTAGGAAGAGTTTCACCATCATATAACCATCCTTGATGTTCAAACTTATAGTTTGTAAATACTCGGTAATCAGTAGTCTGTAATGCTGAATACTCAGGATTGGTATTGTTTACACCTGTCCAGCAAAGGCCCAATGTTGCAGGTGCTGTAGCAGAGCCATTAGTGGGATTTACGGCATTAGGTACCCAGACAAATTTTCCATTCTGATCGTAAGCACGCGTTTCTGCATCACCCTTTGTAGCTGCGATTGCAAAATTCTCACTCAATTCAACCAACAGGCCTTTGTCGTCACGAATAGCATTACTGCTTTCGGAAACAAAGTCGTCATTGGTACAAGCAGCAAGGGCAGATACCATTGCCGCAGTAAATAATAGATGTTTTGTTTTCATTATTTGTTTAATTAATTTAGTAAATTTTTTACTTTGACATCACAAGGTATTACAATGGAGGCAAATCTTCTCCTTGCCCACTTCCTGCGAATCCTTTTTCTACCTTAACCTCCAGAACTTCCACTTCCGGAGCTACATAAAACTTTTCCATTTCCATAATTTAAATTTTTAATTGTTAGTAAATAAATTAATGTTTATTAGTATTTCGTTCTCGTTTTTGTTCAGTTGTCGTTGCATGTGGTGCGACATACCTTATTATAAATTTAACTCTTTTTAGCGTATCGCACGCTGTATATTGCTAAGCCATGAAAATTATCGTAAGTCCTTTCTTTTTGTATCGAGCCATGCTCTATATATAATAAGGTGTAAATTCCAACCTCTTTTTGCTGTTTGATTTAGCTTCGGATTTATTCGTTTATTACACACTAATCAGCTGTATATCTGCACATTAGAATACTATACAACAGCGCATAATTCAGGCTGCAAAGTAACTAACTTATTTCCTAAATAGGTTTCGATGGTATTTTGTTGATAATCAGTAGAATATAATTATGTAGAAAGAGATTCTAGTAAGTGTGTTGTAGAAAAAATAGATTTGAGCCAATGAGTAAGTGTTTAATATTCAAAGCATTCTATTTTTACTGAAAGAAATAGAAATAGTGCAGAACTGTATCTGACACCACTTTCCGATACCAGTAAAGAAGAACGTAAAGTATTCATTATCTGTGAGGATAAGTACTAAAAAGAAGGGTAATATAATGTGATTGACACTTCAAATTAACACCAATACCTAAAAGGATGTAAGGATATAGGATGAAGAGTTCGTTTGTTTGCAGACTCTCTATCGGAATGATAGCTAAAAAGAAGAATGTAGTAATATTCTTTGCATAGCCTAACTGGTTGGACTTATAAATTTAGGGAGGGGTAACAGGAGTAAACGATGTTATTGGACAGTTACCATTCAATGCTTTGATGAATGTATTTGTGATGAACCTTGTTCTCCTTTTTAGTTTCTCAGTAGAGAGATTTGCAGAATATCCGGCTTGATATTTATATAATGAAAAGAGTAGATTCTCCAATCTGGCCGGGCATCTTGAAAAGAAGAGAAATGTCGATAGGCAGAAGGTGATATCAATGGCTTTGTCGGGTCTTTAACTGCGTTTGTACATGGTGTGTACATCTGTTTTTTATTTTAAATCATTGATTATTAGATTGTTTACGACTTGCTTGATGTACATCAAGTATCCTTGGTGTCTTGTGCTTTATACCCTATTTTTGCCACCGAAAATTGCTACTGCATACATGGCTTGTGAACAACACTTGCACGGCTCGCGAACAACACTTGTACGGCTCGCGAGCGACACTTGCACGGCTCACGAGCGACACTTGCACGGCTCAAACCACTTACAGACATCGTAAAACAGGGACAAACAAGGGCATGGAAAACATACTAATTAACCATTATACGTTATGTGATTTTTTATGAAAGAGAGAGTTTTGTTATTGATCCTGTTTGTATGCCTGGGAGCGGGAATGCTTCGGGCACAAACTAAGCAGGTGACGGGTATTGTCACCTCGGCCGAGGACGGACAACCGGTAATCGGCGCTTCGGTATTGGTGAAAGGAACTTCGCAAGGGTCTATTACCAATGTGGAAGGAAAATTTCAGTTGGACGGCGTATCTGCATCAGCACAGACGCTGGTCGTTTCGTTTGTGGGCATGAAGACGCGCGAAGTGCCTGTAAGTGAGTATGTAGAAGTGGTTTTGGAAAGCGATCAGCAAGTACTGGACGAAGTACTTGTCACCGTGGCCTATGGCACCGCCAAACGTTCGTCGCTGACGGGAGCTATCTCGTCCGTCGACCAGAAACAGATTGAAATGCGTCCTACGTCGAGCGTCACTTCGGCACTCGAAGGAAGCACTTCGGGAGTGCAAATCAACAGCACGTACGGCGCACCGGGCAGTACGCCCGACATCCGCATCCGAGGCATCGGAACGGTGAACGGCTCCAGTTCGCCCCTCTATGTGGTGGATGGAGTACCCTTCAGCGGAAGCATTGCCGACATCAATCCTGCTGATATTGAAAGCCTTTCGGTGCTAAAGGACGCTGCTTCGTGCGCCCTCTATGGTAACCGTGCTTCGAATGGAGTCATTCTGATTACCACCAAACGGGGCACAGCTGGCAAACTGAGTTTCGAGCTGAAAGTCAATCAGGGTATTTACTCGCGGGGCATCAAGGAATATGCCCGCACCGATGTCCGCCAGTTTATGGAAGCCAGTTGGCAAAACCTGCGCAATGCACGTATTTCGGCTGGCGACGATCCGGCCAAAGCAGCACGCTATGCCAGCGAAAACCTGATCAGCGAGCAACTTTACCTGAATATTTTCAATAAACCCGATAAGGAACTGTTTGACGCATCGGGCCGTCTGGCCGAAGGCGTACAGATGCTTCCCGGCTATGCCGACGACCTTGATTGGTATAAAGCAGCCATTCGCAACGGTTACCGTCAGGAGTATATGTTCAGCGGAAACGCTGCCGGCGAAAAGAGCGACTATTACTTCTCACTGGGCTATCTGGACGAAGAAGGCTATGTGCGCAATTCAAGTTTCGACCGCCTTTCGGCACGCGTATCGGTTAATCTGAATCCGGTAGAATGGCTTAAAGCTGGTGTTAACCTGTCGGGCAGCCATCAGAATTCGAAGATTACCACAGGCGACGAAGGTGCCTCTTTTACAAACGCCTTTATGTATTGCCGTCAGATAGCCCCCATCTATCCCGTACATCTGCACAACCCTGACGGCTCCTACCGCCTGGTCAATGGTCAGCGCCAGTACGATCCCGGTTATTATACCAACGAGCAGGATGTGGAAATAGCCACACGCAATCAGTACCAGGACCGTCATGTGGTATGGGAAAACGAGCTGGACAAGAATCAGACAGTACGCAATACCCTGCAGGGCATCGCCTATATGGATGTCAAGTTCCTGCGCGACTTTACTTTCACCGTAAAAGGGGACATGAGTCTGAGCCATTCGGAAAACAGTTCGTACGATAATGCCATCATCGGTAACGGAAAAGGCAGTAACGGACGTGCCAAGCGTAAATCTTATCGTTACAAGAGCTACACCTTCCAGCAGCAACTGAAGTGGACTCACCTTTTCGGCGCGCATCTGTTCGATGTGCTGGTGGCTCACGAAAATTTCTCGTATAACTACGATTATACTTATGGCTTCAAGACGTCGCAGATATTCCCCGACCGTCCCAACTACAGTAACTTTACCGAAATCACCAGTCTCGATGGTTACGAAAACAATTATCGTACAGAGAGTTACTTGGGACGCATTCGCTATAACTTCCGCGACCGCTACAACCTGGAAGTATCCTTCCGTCGCGATGGTTCCTCACGTTTCCATCCCGATAACCGTTGGGGTAACTTCGGCAGTGTGGGAGCCAACTGGATAATCAGCGAAGAAGACTTTATGAAAGACGTACGCTGGGTGAACGACCTAAAGCTGCGTGCCAACTACGGTCAGGTAGGTAACGATGCAGGAGCCGGCTACTATGGCTACATGAGCCTTTATTCGGTAGCGCAGAATGCTCACAAAGGAGCCCTTTTCCTGAGTCAGAACGACTCTTACGACCTGAAGTGGGAGACGGGCGAGGCCTATGGTGTGGCTGTCGAGACACGTTTGTTCGACCGTTGGAACCTGAGCGTAGAGTACTTTGACAAGCGAAACAAAGACCTGTTGTTCGACATTTATCTACCCCTTTCGGCAGGAGCCACTTCTTCGACAGCAGCCGAAGCTACCGTGACACGCAATCTGGGTACTATCTCCAACCTTGGTGTTGAGATCAATACTGATGTTGACGTCTTCCGTAACAAGAACTGGACCGTTAACCTGGCTGCCAATGCCACCTTCCTGAAGAACGAGATTGTGAAACTGCCCGACCAGAACAAGGACGGTATCATATCGGGTGCATACAAGATTGTGGAAGGTCGCAGCCGTTACGAGTTCTACACTTATACGTTCGAAGGAGTAGACCAATTGACCGGTAATTCCCTCTACAAAGCCAATCTGGAGGACTATTACGTCAAACTGTCCGACGGTACTATACTGGGTAACAAGCAGACCGGTACTGACATTACCAGCAAGGTAACTGTGATAAACGGAGTGCCTTATGTCACCAACACCACTTACGGTCAGCGCGAATTTCACGGTTCAGCTCTGCCTACCGTATATGGCAGCTTCACGGGTACGGTCAGCTACAAGTCGCTCACGCTTTCCGCCCTCTTCACCTATTCGTTGGGAGGTAAGACGATGGATAGCGTTTACCAGTCGCTGATGAGTACTGGTACCAGCCCCAGCAACTACCACTCCGACATCATGAAATCGTGGACACAAGCTCCCGAAGGCATGGACGAAAATTCGCCCAACCGTATTCGGAAAGACGGTATACCGCAGATCAACAGCATGTTGAGTTCGGACAACAACGCCGTTTCTTCCCGCTGGCTTACTTCGGCCGACTATCTGGTAGTGAAGAATCTGACCCTGTCTTACCGCTTGCCGCAGGCTTGGGTCGATCATATCGGCCTGCAGGCTGTAGGGTTGAACGTGACTTGTGAAAATCTCTGGACCTTTACCGCCCGTCAGGGTATGAATCCTCAGCAGTCGTTCTCCGGCGGACAAGGTAACTACCTGGTAACGCCGCGTATCTTCTCGGTAGGAGTAAGTGTGAAACTTTAATAATGTATATTCATTACACAGAAGATGAGTTAAGGAGTCGGGCCTTTACATCCTTGATTGATAATTTCTTATTGCTTTTTGAAAACAGCCGGCTTGACTTCTTAACCTTCTTCAGATAAAAAAACATATACGATATGAAACTGAAAAATATTCTCTGCATATCCGTAGCTTCGGCCCTGCTTACCGCTTGTTCGGCCGACTACCTCGACACGTTGCCCCAGTCGTCTACCGATACGGGCACCGTCTTCGAAACGACCGAAAATGCCCGTATGGCCGTCAACGGTCTTTGCCTGATGATGACCCAACAGTACCTGGGTCAGCAAGGAGTCAACGGCGAAGGTACTATCAAAACCTGGTATGGCAACTATCCGGGCAACGACTTCCAGAAGTGTAACCTGACGGGCTGGGCCAACATCATCAACGCTACCTATATGGAGCGCAGTACTTCGCTCTATTGCTACTATCCCTGGTTCTATTATTATAAGCTGATAGGCAATGCCAACCGCATCATTGTCAACATAGGCAATGCTGCCGGTACAGATGCCGAACGCGACTTTATCCGCGCACAGGCACTCACCATACGGGCTTACTCGTATCTGATGCTCAGCCAGCTCTATTGCCACCGCTGGGCCGACAGTAATCAGGGAGCTTCGCGTGGACTACCATTGAGGCTCGATACGTCCGACGGCGATCTGCCAGCATCAACCCTGGCACAGGTTTATCAGCAGATATACACCGATCTCGATGCCGCTATCGACGCTTATACCCGCAGCAAGCTGACGCGCGACCGTGGCGACAACCATAGTCCTGACCTTGCGGTAGCTTATGCTGTCTATGCCCGTGCTGCTCTGACGCGTGAAGACTGGGCTTCGGCTGCCAAGTATGCTCCACTGGCCCGTAAAGACTATCCGCTGATGAGCAATGCCGACTATGTGGATGGCGGCTTCAGCACCCCCAACAGTGAGTGGATATGGAGTAGCTACAGTGCTCCCGACCAGACACTTTACTATTTTTCTTTCTTTGCTTTCCAGGGCAGTAATTCCAGTGCCAGCATTTGCCGTGCATACCCTTGTGCCATCAGTAAAGAGCTCTACGACCGCATCCCCGAAACCGATGTACGCCGTAACATGTTCCTTGCTCCCCGCGAGGGCGATGTTTACAATACAGCCAACGGCAGCGCCACCAGCGGACCTATGCTGGAACGTGCCCGCAAGGAGTATGCCGACAAAATCTACTCTACCAGCCAGATATTTGCCTATATGCAATTCAAGTTTCTTTGTACAAGTCAGCCCGGAGTGGGACAACTCAACCATTTCCGTTCGGCAGAAATGTATCTGATTGAAGCCGAGGCCAATTGCCATCTGGGAGGAAAAGATAAAGAGACACAAGCCCTTCTGCAAGCCTTGATAAAGGACAGTGGCCGCAATCCGCAATACACCTGCGACAAAAGCGGTGACCAATTACTCGAAGAGGTGAAACTTTATCGCCGCATTGAGCTTTGGGGCGAAGGCTTCGACTGGTTCGACCATAAGCGCTGGCGTCAGCCGGTAGTGCGCCATGCCTATCCCGAAGGCAGCTTCCATGCTCAGTTTGCCATAACTCTGAAGCCCGAAGACAGCAACAACTGGACGTGGGTCTATCCGGCCAAAGAAGTGGACTACAACGGGGCGCTGGACAGCTACATCGAATAAATCTTATACTTTAACCAATTCATATTCTTTACCTACAATTCTCTCTGAAGTCTGTTCGGGAGGCTCGGTTTCTTCGGAGGCCGTTGCCTCCCGGCTTTCGTTGTATATAGGGCATCCGGACATCTTTTCTCAATAAAATCATTGTCAGGTTAATAACTTTATTAATTTCTTTCATTATTTTTAGGTAAGTTAGGATGCGTTTCAGCAAAAAAAATCAAGCAAGCTTGTTTTTTCTGTATTCGACTTTCACTATCTTTGTTTGCAATAAAACAGAGAATATCATGGAAATACCTGCTGACTATATACGACGTATCGAAATCCACGGCCTGTGGCACCGTTACGACATTGCCTGGGACCTTCGTCCCGATGTCAATATCCTTTCGGGCATCAACGGTGTAGGGAAAACGACCATCCTGAACCGTTCGGTAGGCTATCTGGAGCAAACCTCCGGAGCCATGAAGACGGACGAAAAGAATGGAGTGCGCGTCATTTTCGACAATCCCGAAGCTACCTACATTCCTTACGACGTCATCCGCAGCTACGACCGCCCGCTCATCATGGGCGACTTCACCGCACGGATGGCCGACCCGAATGTGAGGTCTGAACTCGACTGGCAACTGTATCTGCTGCAACGCCGCTACCTGGACTATCAGGTAAATGTGGGCAATAAGATGATCGAACTGCTGAGCAGTGACAACGAGCAGCAGCGCAACCAGGCTTCCCTCCTGTCGGTGCCCAAACGTAAGTTTCAGGACCTGATAGACGAACTGTTCAGCTATACCCGAAAGAAGATCGACCGTAAAAGCAATGAAATCGTGTTCTATCAGGACGGCGAACGACTTTTGCCTTACAAGCTGTCTTCCGGCGAGAAACAGATGCTGGTCATCCTGCTGACGGTATTGGTGCGCGGAGGCAGCCATTGTGTGCTGTTCATGGACGAGCCCGAAGCTTCGTTGCACGTAGAGTGGCAACAGAAACTCATCGGAATGATCCGTGCGCTGAATCCCAACGTACAACTGATTCTTACCACCCATTCGCCTGCCGTCATCATGGAAGGCTGGCTGGATGCCGTGACCGAAGTGAGCGAGATATCTACCGAAACCCATCAAAACAGTTGAGACCGTGGCTACTTCGTTACGACATAATCTGACTTCCGCTTATCTGGATGCAGCCACGCGGCTTTCGCCTAAAAAGAAACGCCGCCGCATTGTGGCCTATGTCGAAAGTTACGATGATGTAGCTTTCTGGCGTACCCTGCTTTCGGAGTTCGAGGACGATGAACACTATTTCCAGGTGATGTTGCCCTCGCAAACGTCTTTGTCGAAAGGGAAAAAGATGGTGCTGCTCAATACGCTCAATGCCGACGAACTGGGTCGGAGCCTGATAGCCTGCGTAGACAGCGATTACGACTTCCTGATGCAAGGCAATACGGCTGTGTCGCGCCGTATCAATAAGAATCCGTTTGTGCTGCAAACCTATGTTTATGCCATCGAGAACTACCTGTGCTATGCCGAGAGTTTGCACGAAGTCTGTGTGCAGGCCACGCTGAACGACCGTGTGCTGATCGACTTTCCCGAGTTTCTGAAGCGCTATTCACGCATTGCTTACCCGCTGTTCTTGTGGAATATCTGGTTTTATCGTCAACACGATACCAAAACATTTCCGATGCACGAGTTCAACCAGTGTGTACGCATTCAGGACGTTACGTTACACCAGCCTTACCGTTGTTTGGACGAAATGAGGCAACGTGTAGACAAGAAACTGAGCGAACTGGGCACCCGTTTTCCGCAACTCATCGAGCAGGTTGATGCGTTGCGCGAAGAACTGGAGCCTTTGGGCGTAACTCCCGACACCACTTACCTTTATATACAAGGACATCACATTATGGACAATGTCGTGATGAGGCTGCTTACTCCGGTTTGTACCCAGCTCCGTCGCGAACGCGAGAAAGAGATCAAGCGGCTGGCACGTCACGACGAACAGTTCCGCAACGAACTGACCAGTTATGAGAACAGTCAGGCCGCTGTGCAACTGATGTTGAAAAAGAACGAAGGTTACAAGTCACTCTGGCACTACCAGTGGATGCGCGAGGACGTGGAAAGGATATTGGCGACCTCACCCTTCTGATTTTCCTAACTCCTTTAACTTAAACAAAATGGATTTACTGAATAATATTGATAAATTGCTGGTAAGCTGGGGCATGAATTCGCAGACGGCCGACTGGCTGGATCAGTTCATTGCTTTTGCCCTGGTGCTGATATTGGCTTTTGCTGCCGATCTGATTTGCCGTAAGGTGTTGCTCAGAGCCATTGCCCGCCTAGTTGCAAAGACCAAAGCAACGTGGGACGATATTCTGTTCAACCGTAACGTAATGGTCTACCTGAGCCACATGGTGGCACCTGTTGTCATCTATCTGTTCATACCGATCGCTTTTGCACAAACCGATTCGGTGACTTTAAGTTTCATCCGGCGTTTGTGCTTCATTTATATTATATTTGCTTTCTTGCTGTTTATCAACTCTTTCCTGAAAGCTGCCTATGCAGTATACAGCGAGAAAGAGTCCATGCGCGACCGTCCGCTAAAAGGCTTGCTTCAGACGTTGCAGGTATCTTTATGGTCCATCGGTATCATTATCGTGGTAGCCGAACTGTTGGGTAAGTCGCCTTTCTCACTGTTGGCAGGTCTGGGTGCGTCGGCAGCCATTCTGATGCTGGTGTTCAAGGACAGTATCATGGGCTTTGTCAGCGGTGTGCAACTTTCGGCCAACGACATGCTGAAGGTAGGCGACTGGATTACCATGCCCAAGTACGGTGCCGACGGCATAGTCATCGAGGTGACATTAAATACAGTAAAGGTTCGTAATTTTGATAATACCATCACTACCATACCGCCCTACCTGCTGGTGAGCGACTCTTTCCAGAACTGGCGCGGCATGCGCGAGAGCGGCGGGCGACGGGTGAAACGAAGCATCAACATCGACATGACCAGCGTACGCTTCTGTACTCCCGAAATGCTCGAAAAGTATCGTAAGATTCAGCTGTTGAAAGACTACATCGAACAGACCGAAGCTGTAGTCGAAGCATATAACAAGGAGAACGGCATCGACAACGAAGTGTTGGTAAACGGTCGCCGGCAGACCAATCTCGGTGTGTTCCGTGCTTATCTGACTGCCTATCTGAAGAGTCTCCCTGTAGTAAACACCGAACTGAACTGCATGGTACGCCATTTGCAGCCTACCGACCACGGCTTGCCTGTCGAACTTTATTTCTTTTCCACCATCAAGGATTGGATTCCTTACGAGGGCGTACAGGCCGATGTATTCGACCACGTGTTGGCTATCATTCCCGAATTCGACTTGCGTGTCTTCCAGTCTCCTTCCGGAGCAGATTTGCGCCGGCTGACGGAAAGCAACGATCGTGTACTTGAAAGAAGTTAAAGAAGTTATAGAAGTTATCGCCCGTTAGGCGGGCTTAGGAGTTAAAGGCCAATAGACCGAGAAATGAGGAATCAGTCATTTACCGTTAACCGTTACATAACTATCGGCTTTAACTTCTAACGGAGCGGAGCGAAGTGATAACTTCCCTAACTTCTTTAACTTCTTAATTTCTTAACTCATTTGATTATTCTGAACAGCGGCAGCAATATCCTTCTGATCGGCTTCAGCTTATACCACAAAGCCCCGCGCTTCAGCCATCGGCTGTCGGTACAGTCCTGCACACTGCCGTCGGGACGATAGATGTAGCGCAACAGTCCCAGTACCTCGCTACGCTTCACACGCTCTATCCGGTACAGATTGCCGTCGCCCAGCATCAGACATTCGTCGCCTTCACGTCCGATGTAGCGATGTACCATGTACTTCCCTTCCCACTGGTAGAAAGGGCAGCACCAGGCAGGCAGTTCGCCGTCGGCAGGCAGTGGATCAATCTCTACCACATCTTTCCCGCCGATGATGAAGGGGAACATGCTTTGTCCGTCGATGCGTACTTTTACCCTCTTTCCCTGTCGCAGTACTTCGGCGGCTTCGGCCAGAAAATCGTTGGCTACAACCAGTTTCCTCATACTCCGAAGATGGTTTTACACGACAGGTGGGCAGCTTCGGCATTGGGCAGGCAAGCCAGGTGGTAAACCGGTACCTTGACCAGTATGTCGTTCAGTATCTGACTGATGCAATCGTACAGTTTCTCGTCGTAAGCAAAGTCGGGCGGGCACGAGGGGTGAAGTGCAGCATAGGCCTGCATCACCTTCAGTTTCTTTATTTCGTTGTAAGGAGCCTGCGACAGGCGCACACAGCCCACCAGTTCGTACGAGTTCGTCTTGTAGCACGGTGTCTTTCCGCTCCACGGACTGCCATATACGTAGGGAATTCCGTTGTGTATGCGCACGATGGGGCTATCGTCGTTCAGCAGTGTAGCACCTTCAATATTTTCGCGCCACAGGCGGGTGTGGGTGCTCTTTCCGGTACCGCTTTCGCCCAGGAAGATGACAGCTTTGTCGTGGAAGACAATGGTGCTGGTGTGGATAGCCACAGCCTTCTGGGGAGCAATCAGCACACCGAAAGCAATCCAGCAGGCAAAACGCAGCAGACTGACATCGAGGTTACCGCTGAAATAGGCGGTACGTGATCCTTCGGCTATCCAGACTGTGAGTGTCTGATCGCTACCGATATAGGTTGTTTCGAATATATATCCTTTTTCGTAACGCCCGAAACGGTTGTGTGTCAGTACCGGATCGTTACGGTATAGCTCGGCAGTAAAGGCAGGAGCCTTTTCTTCGCTCCATACGAAGCGGAAATTAGGTTCGGCAGTCGAGTCGATAGCAAATACACCGAATCCGCCGATGTTAGCCACAGCCTTCACCAGTGGCTCACCTTCCATACGCAGGCGAAACCCTGCAATCATATAGTCTTGTTCCATAATTAAATATGTATTGTTTTCATTTCCAAATCTATATACCCTCAAGCTTAAACCCTCAGCTCTAAACTCTGAATCCACCTTCATCACGCTCCTTCCCTCTCTTTCGGAGAGGGGTCGGGGGTGAGGTCCCATATCCTATCGCACACCCGCAGCGATGTCTCCCTGTGGGCAATGATAATCATGGTCAGTTCACGGCACTGTTCGGACAGTTCCTCCAGTGCGCGGTTTATCTCGCTTTCCGTGCGGCTGTCCAAGGCCGACGTGGCTTCGTCGAAGAACAGCACTTCCGCCTCTTTGTACAAGGCACGGGCTATGCCGATGCGTTGCTTCTGTCCGCCCGACAAGCGACTGCCATATTCACCTAGCGGTGTGTCCAGTCCTTGCGGAAGCGTCTCCAGCCAGTCTTTCAGGCGTACCTGTTCCAGTACTTCCATCACCCGCTGACGGTCGGGAGAGGGATGTCCCAAGGCAACGTTGTCGAGCAGCGAACCTTCTACAATGAAGATTTCCTGCGGCACGTAGCCTACCAGTTTGTGCCAGCGGTTGCGGTTGGCAGTTGTCAGCCGGCGCCCGTCTACCAATATTTCGCCTTCGGTCGGTGTTAGGAAACCCAATAGCAGATTGAACAGTGTCGATTTGCCCGATCCGCTGGGGCCGCGTATACCGATGCGTTCGCCCCGGTGGATGGTCAGGTTCAGGTGATTGAACAGCTGTTCTCCGTCGGGGAAAGCAAATCCCAAGTCTTTCAGTTCCAGTGTGTGCTTGAAGGTAAAGGGCTGTTCGCTGCTGTCATCAGCCGTTTGGCTTTCGGTCAGTCCTTCAGTCACCACCTGTATCGAGTGCGAAGCGTTCTGCAGAGTCACCCAACTGTTCAGGATGCTGCGCATGGCAGGAATCAGACGAAACGCCGCTACGGCAAACACACCGCTCACGATACTCAGGTCACCACGTCCGGCTCCTATCAGCAGGGCTATACCTACTACGATGGCGGCTTCACTCAAAAACTGCGGAAACAGCTGATAGCGTTCCATGCGCTGACGGCTGTGTACGATGCTGTCCATGCCTTGGTCGAACGAGGCAAGCGAGGTGCCGAATGCCTGAGCTATCTCCAGTTCGGCATAGCCGCGGAAAGCTTCTACCACCGTACGGCTCTGCTTACGGCGTGCTTCCAGTTCCTCCTGGCCGTACTTGCGCAGACGACGGCGCACGGCTACCGTGTAGATCAGTGACAACGGTACGAAGGCGGCGCACAGCAACAGCCCGGCCAGCGGCTCCCATATCACGAGGGCAGCCATCATGAACAGGATGAGCACGGCATCGCCCACAATGCGGAACAGCGGGGCAAGCACACACAGGCAGAAGGTGTAGCACACGTAGTTCACCTCGTGCCCAAGCTGCACACTGCTTTTACTCTTTAGGAACAGCAGCCCGCGCCGGTAGTAGTTGACAAACATGCGCCGGCTGAAGTCGCGATATATTTCCAGTTGAAAGGTGCTTTCCACCCGTGCCAGGGCTACTACCAGTGCATTCTTCAGTACCACAAAGCCCATCACAGCTCCGCAAAGCAGCAACATCTCGCCTCGCGAACCTCCGGGGCGCAATACAGCCAGCAACAACGGTATCAGTGCGGCCACACCTGCAAAGTCGAGTACAGCGCGCACCAGTACGGCCAGTGCCACGCGCCAACTGCGGCGGCGGGCCTGCGGGGGAAGCAGAGAAATGATTTCCTTTACCATATCGGTGGGCAAAGGTAGTGCAGCCGTGCGGTTTATGCAAATTTGGCAGGATTTTTTTACAGGGAAAATGGAGGGAAAGGAAAGGGGAGGATTTTTGCCTAGTTAGGGAGGATTTTTTTCCTAACTGGGGAAAAATATTTTGGTAACTGGGGAGGAAATTTTTGGTAACTAGGGAGAAATAGAGCTGATATATTGAAAAAAGGTCGGAAACCTTTTGGAAGTTCCCGACCTTATTTTTTATAAAAGATAACTATTTATTCAGACCATTGTCCTTTCAATGTACCCTTATCACCATTTTTAATTTCTCCATAAGCCCAAACTTTATTCAGCAAATCTACTGTTCCAAGATTTTCATGGATATAGAACCAAGTAGGACCATAAGCTTTATTCAACGTAGGATCTTTTATTGCATTTACCATGTAGATGGGTGTACTTGCTTTATCATCTTTTTTATGTAAAGCTGTATTCGCGCCATCTACATTATCTTTATATGGTTCAAAGATCGTTTTAGCACTTTGATTACTATCTTGACTTCCATCATAGAAAGTATAATATTTTTTACCATATTTAACAATCATGCCAACGAATTCAGTTCCAAATAATTTACCAATTTCAATAACTTGACCTGAAGTCAGAATTGTTGCAAGATTATTTATAGTTGAGCCATTAGTCCAATCGCTTGGTAAACTAGCAGAAATAGATACGCGTGCACCCTCATTTCCTGTATTTGTAATTCTATCAAACTTAGCAATGATGCTCTTCGCAAATTTATATTCTTTGCTATTAACATCGAATGCTTTTACAGCTGGCTGACTCAGTTTTCCGCGGTTGATCAATTGGCCATTATTTGCTACCAAAACAGAAAGCTTATTGGCTTCTGCTACTGTACTATTATTTGTATCAATCCATCCATAATTATTCAGAGTACCAGCAACATTCAGCATATAGTCCTTATTGTTAAAAGCAGCATACTTGATAAGCAATTTTACGTCTTTAGTAATATCAACCTGTTTTCCTTCATTTACTACCATGGAAGTTACGTTAAGCGTAGCACTACCGCTGATAGGTTGAATAGTTGTATTAGTTCCTTCAATAGACAAATTAGCAATATCCAGATTGTTAGCAACATTTAATTTAACATTGTCTTTCAAAACAATCTCTTTCTTGTAGTTGAGTTGTTTAGAAGATACGTTAGTCAATTTCAGGTCAGTAGCAACATATACCTTATTGATAACATCCCAAGCTGTATACTTATTAGACTCGCCTGCATACTTATCTTTTTGGGCTAAAACAGCTTCATATTGGCTTTGAGACTTGATTGTTGTTTCAATAGTACCTTCACCTTTCAAAGATTCCAACTTATTCCATTCCTTGTAGTATGTATACATACAGTAGTTCTCAGGTTCTTCAATGACAATACGTCCACTGTTGGTGTAACTATTTGCTTTTAATTGAATTAATGCATATTTGTCACCTTTCAGTGTGATAACACCCTTGTTTGTACCACCATTGTTAACTACCAGCTCACCATTTGTATTGATAATAGCATTATTATTCAGTGTTGTAACATTGATAGTACCACCAAAATAGTTTTTGGTAACATCTGCTGCACCTGTTTCTACAGTTCCATTATTAGTTAATGATGTTAAGGTTACTGTTCCAGACTTGTCGCGACCTTCACCTGTTGCAGGATTTACTTTCAAAGCAGCACCTTCTGCATTAGTGAGAGCTTTAGCCGTCAGTTTACCAGAAACTTCAACATTGCCTAAGTTGTTAGCTTTTGCAGAATTAATAGTAACTTCTGCTACGACATTGTCTTTTTCTGCGTTAATCAACAAATCACCTATTGTAGTGTACTCACCTTTATTTACGATAAGTTTAGCAGTCGGGCACAATGTCACATTGTTAGTAGTGTTACTTGTAGTACCATTCAGTGTTGCTATTGCGTCCCCCTGGATATCCATCTTTCCATTTACAGAAACTTTAGCTGCATTCATTGTCAGAGTAGCACCCATTCCAAGTGTTACGTCGTAAGCAGAAGCATCCTCAGTATCTGCATCTACAATAACTTTCTTACCTTCTGAAATATCCAATTTTGCATTTTCAGAAGAAGTCATCGACTGCATGACAACGTTTTGATCAGCATTGACTGTACCGTTGTTGATCAATTTAAGGGTTTCGATATCTTTTGCAAAACTTAAAGTAGTATTTTGGGCAACCTCCAAGGTTGGAACATTTTTACCATCTTCACCAAGGAAAGTCTTTTCAGGATTCAACTTAAATGCGCCACCTTCCAAAGTGATAGTCTTCTCGCCAACAATTTGCAGCTTATATTCAGGCAGTGAATTGACCTTAATATCACCATTCAAATTGATTCGCGGAGTCTTGTTGTTGAATATTTGGCTGTGATTCTCAATGAAGTTAAGAGCATATTGCCATTCAGCTTCAGTTGCTACATCAATACCCTTTTCGTTGTACGCATAAAAATCAATGTTGCTATCATCAGCCTTGATATACAACATATCGTTGAAGCGATTAGGAGCATCACGTCTGAACTGAACTGATTTATTTTCTTTACCAAGGAAGAATGTAGCCTTACCTTCAGAAGTATAAACTTCGAGCTTTAATACACCTGTACCTGTCTTTTTTGTATTATTCAAAGTATATTCTTCAGTTCCCTGATTATAAGTACCACTAGGAACTGGGATATATAATACAAATTCATCGCCTTCTTTGTTGTAAGTGTATGGTTCATTTAATTCATAAATCAACTTTTTAGTAGCAGACTTAGTATCATTTTCAAGAATCGCTAATGATTGGTCTTTAGTATAGCTCACACCATTAAGATCGAAAGAATGTTTCAGTGTATATGAGTCTTGCTTTAATATGTCACGAATAACTTTTGCACTTACGCCAATATTTTCATCATCTTGTACTAATGAACCATTTGAAGTTGTTGCAATACTAAGGTTATCTATTGCCATATCATGTTGAATAGCAGCAATTGTTTGAGGATTAACTGTAAATTCCGTATAGAAATTATCATCCTTACCAAGAGTACTAAGTTCAACTTTGGCAATATTCAAATGTCCCCAATATTCAGTTGTACTGGTACTTTTAAATTCTCCACCCAACTTAATACGAATATATGAGTATGCACTTGTAAATGCCACAGGAAGTTTATCGTCTTTAGCAGCCATTTCATTGCCGTCGAAAGGTATAGCTACCTGGTGCAGTGGAGAGAAGAAGAAGTTATAGTTGTCTCCTAACTCTACAATTCCCTCATTCCCAAACTTCAAATTCTTAATACGATTATTTTCATCACCCAATTTATGACCTATTTTGTTACGATCTGCTGTGGTAATGTAAGGACGATAAAACATATAAGAGCCAACTGTCACGGGACTTGCAGTTTTAAATACAGCCTCCTTGGTTACATCACCATTATTATCAGCACGAGTAAATGCGTAATTTGTTTGATACTTGCCATTAGTGACGTTACCTGTGCTATAATCTTCAAACAAGCCAGCACCTAACACATCATCTTTTTCCCAGTACCAATCCAGACTCCACTTACCATTTTCTTTATCAGTGGCTCCACCAATCATTCTGGTATTTGCTTCATCCATTTCTGGAAGTTCAGCACCCAGTACGAGGTTTACAGTCGGACGACCATTATTATCCACACTTATCGGCTTATTTTCAAACAGCTCATCATTAGAGCAAGCTGCAAGCAAAGCCATCAACCCTATTGAGGGCAAGAAAATTTTTTTATTCATATGCTTGTTCTTAGTTTAACATCTTTTGTTCATATTAACAAAACTATTTCTTTAGAGTCCTTCTCCTTCATCACCGCCAGAACCACCAGCGGAGAAATCATATCCTCTTTCTACTTCCACCTCCAGAACTTCCACTTCCGGAGCTACATAAAACTTTTCCATTTCCATAATTTTAGTTTTTAATTGTTAGTAAATAAATTAATGTTTATTAGTATTTCGTTCTCGTTTTTCGTTTAGTTATCGTTGCATGTGGTGCGACATACCTTATTATAAAATTAAGTTTCTTTAGCGTATCGCACGCTGTATATTGTTAAGCCATGAAAATTATCGTAAGTTCTTTCTTCTTGTATCGAGCCATGCTCTATATATAATAAGGTGTAAATTCCAACCTCTTTTTGCTGTTTGATTTATCTTCGGATTTATTCGTTTATATTATGCTAATTATCTGTATTTCTGTATATTAACATGCTATACAACAGCACATAATTCAGGCTGCAAAGTAACTAACTTATTTCCTAAATAGGTTTCGATGGTATTTTGTTGATAATCAGCATAATACGGATCAAAGAAAAGAACCTAAACGAAACAACGTGTGCATGTGGTGCAATTAAGGGAATTACTGTAATCTATTTACAATTAGCGAATTAATACATTTCGCATTATAGGGCTTGATCAATCAAAAGCTTAGTTAACACCACTACATGACACCGGACAGTAGGAGTATAAAACATTGATTTTAAGTATAAATAGAAGAGGAAAAAGTTGTGGATACGGTGGTGTTGACACCTATAATTGATACTTTTGGATAAAAAGGTGTAAGAATATGAGAGAGGAAATTTCTATTTTCTGATTGATGGTTGGGAGGCGAGAATGTATGTTGTTGAGGGATATATTGAGGGATGAAGAGTAAAAATGATTGTTTATAAAGGTAATGAAAATAAAGAAATTAATAGAATAAAAAAGGAGCATTTAGTTATTCTATTGTTGAACTGTTAGTTAGCGAGTAGTACTAGCCGTTAATTATTCAATTGACAAACCGTTAGTTGTTTATTTGCTGAGACGATAAATAATCCTATTAGGAATAGAATGTATAGGTCTAGAGTCAAAATCCTAATTTGAATGAGAAGAAGGTGATTGTATTTGCTATTACTTTATGTTATTAAAATGAGGTATAATACTTCGTTTGGCTTCTCCTCTTCTATTGGCAATAAAAAAGGTGAAGCATAAAGCTCCACCTTCTTTATTAATTATAAACTCTTTATTGCTGTGCCGCATTACCAGTCCAGTGGTTATTGGCAGCTGTCGAGCAATCAGTGTAATTTTGAATGTTCTTGATAGTACCATTGTTGTGTACATCGCCTAAAACATTCAATGTCAATTTAGCATTGTTTCCGCCACGGAATGTACCATAATTGCTGACAATCAGATTTGCACCTTCTTCAACTGTTGCAGTAGCACCAGAAGTTGTTTCTTTCAATACAGCCAATTCGCCGTGATTGATTGAAGTAGTACCTTCGATACTTAAGCTTGTTGTGTAAATGATGCAATATTTACCTGTTGTTCCATCTAATTCAACTCCATTCAATACAACACCTTTACCGAAATAGCCTCTCTTTTCACATGTGATAGAACCACCATTCAAGTTAAATGTATCTTCGAATCTCAATGTTCCACCATTAATAACTAACTTATTGGCATCAGCTTTCTTTACATTATCGTTCAGCTGTTCCAAAGTCATATTGGAGATATTATCTTCAACGTATTCACAAGTCTGGTCATCATTATAAGTAACATCGCCCATTACTGAGTTGTTGATAGTACCATTACCTGCTGTTACATTAGTAATAGATGTTTCATCCAAGACTAAAATATAACCGTTGTTCTCTACATTATGAACAGTACCTGCATTATTAATAGTAGCACCTGTCTCGTTTACAACACTTCCAAGTGTATTTTGCTTCGTTATCATGATAGCGTTATTGCTTACAGTTATCTCACCACCATTGTAGTTCCTTATGTATGAGAAGTTGACTGTTTTACCTTCAGCTATAACCACAGTTCCATCATTATAGAAGCGACGTTGCATACCTGTTGACAAAGCATCTGCATTGATGTTCAATGTACCGTGATTATTCAATGCTTGCTGATCTACAGTCATTGCTGAATTTACATGGTCAAACTGTGATTCACCTGCAATGATCATCTCTGCTCCTACTTCATTGATAACAATATCTTTATATAATGCACCGGTCAATGTCATTGTTCCATTGTTAGCCAACTTATTATCTGCATTTGCGATAGTAGCCGTTCCATTGTTGATTACATCTCCCGTTTGTTGTTCATTAACGATATAGTTACCTGTGTTGTTAACCACACCATTTACTGTGTCAGCAGTAAAATCACCACTGTTTTCAATATTTCCTTCAACATCAGCAGCATAAACTGTACCTGCATTTGTTATCTTAGACTTGATAGTAATATCATTTGTCTTAGTGTCAAGTTTACCACTTGCAGAAACGATAATTTCGCAGTTTTCAAGTACAGTTGATGTTAATTCCTGACTCGGATCTTCAGTGTTCACCATCTTCTCTACGTCTTTTACTTGTTCGCCTTCAATATTCAACGTAGTCTTCACGAATGGATAGTTGTTATTCGGGAAGTGGAAATAAAGCTTATTGATAGCATCAGTAGGCAATCCGGCAGGTAAAGTGATATATCCATCAATATGCAAACGAATGTTAGGTTTAGCTACCAACAAGTCATAAGCAGCTTTACTCAATTCTACTCGTTTGCCAATAGTCTTCAGTGTAACATCCTTCACACCAGTATTAGCATTAGCTTGGCTCAGTACCCATTCCAATCTGTCGGTAGATGCGATTTTGAAGTCACTGATATTATAGCTTTGCAGGGCGTTGGCATCAAGAGATGCTTGGAATACTTGCGTTACACCAGGTTTCAGGAACTTTTGAGCAGCATCGCTAACTACATCATCCCAAGCTGAACCTTCCATGCCACCTTGAGTTTGAGGCTTACCCATGTCGATGCGAGCTACTAACTGTTCTCCATTACCATTTCCTGAGGTTACTTTTTCGACAAATACTAATACCTCAAAAGTTTCAGCTTTATCATGATTATAAACACCACCTGGCATTACAACACGACCAACAGCATAATCACCAGCTTCTACAATATAATTGTCACCAAACTGAATTTCATACTCATAAGTCGGTTCTGTACTCATGTCTGCCATCCAAGAAGGTAATCCGTAAACCTCAGAAGTTGGATTTATAAGCAGAGAGCTTCCGTCTGCATTAGTCGGATCGATTTTTTCATCTTCACTTTGACCATTTTCACCGATATAGCGTTGAGCATGCAACCACATATCACGAGTATGTTCCGAGAAATCTTTATTTTCCCATGTTTTATTGATAGCATCAAAATTACCAGTTTTAGGCGCTAACATCATTGTTGTAGCCATCAGGCGAGAAGTACCAGTCAAATCAATGTTATCATTGCTTTGGTTACTATTGGTACGGATAACCATTTTAGTAACTTTCAGTTTCATACCAGTCATATTGGCAATCTTAAAGCCCGGGGTTGCAAATAAAGGTACAAAATCAAAACCAATTTTGTTTACGCCTTCGTCTGTGGCTTCAACGAACTTATAGCCCAACCATTTTTGATTGTCTTTGATAGACTGCATTTGGAAATATTCACCCGTCTGAGGGTCATAGTTCTTCTGCACAGGATTTACACTCCATCCAACAAGTCCACGATGAGTAAACTTCTTATCATAAGGGAAGTAGAAGAAATAGTTACCTTCACAAACTGCTGCGTCCTCAGGTGTGTTCCATGTAGTTACACCATTTTTCGTAGTACGAATAAATGGATAATTAGTGTGTACATAATCTGTAAATTGGTAGTGCTCGATACCATCGGCCTGCTCGTCCCATGTATCCATCAACAAAGCACCAATCTTATCGCCATCAGCGAAATACCATTGCCAACCTTCACTACCCTTATCATATTCCAAACGGGTACTTGCTTCATCAAATGTTAAAGCAATCTTAGCAGTCGGCCTGTTGCTATCAACTACTGGAGCCTGTTCATTCAGAAATTCCTCGTTAGAGCAAGCGGCCAATAATGCGGTGATAGCCATAGTTGATAAAAATCTGCTTGTTTTCATTCTAGCTTTTTAATTAATTGAGTTAAAATATAGTTGTTTTTCTCTTATAGGTAATGATTACTAAATTTCATCATCTCCACCACCGAAGTTAGGATCATTGGGATTGCTATTCGAGAATCCCTTCTCTACTTCTACCTCCAGAACTTCCACTTCCGGAGCTACATAAAACTTTTCCATTTCCATAATTAATTGTTTTTAATTGTTAGTAAAATAAGTGTTATTAATATTTCATTTTATTTTTCGTTCCGAATTACCATATATAATAAGGTGTAAATTTCAACCTCTTTTTGCTGTTTAATCTATCTCAGATTTATTCGTTGACATTGCGCTAATTATCTGTATTTCTGCATATTAACATGCTATACAACAGT
>NZ_JAULLJ010000042.1:0-24556 GCF_030518095.1 Bacteroides sp. ET489 | reverse complement strand
GGAAAACATAATGCGCATACTGTACCGTTCCAGTGCACTGCCTGCTGCACTGCAAGTGCACTAACTATTGCACTGTGAGTGCACTGACTACTGCACTGTTAGTGCACCAGTTATTGCACTAACAAGGGATAACTGGGAACTGTAACCAGCCGTTAAGCCTTAGCCATCCATTACTCAGGCCGTTAGTTAGCGAGTAGGTACAGCCGCCTGCTTTGATGTGGCTGTCCTTTTCTATCAAAAAGTATTCAACCGGAGAAAATCACTGTTTCGTTACTTTTTTCCCCACTTGGCCTGACCATAGTAACAAGAAAGCGCAGAACTTGCAACAGTTCCACGCTTTCTTTATAATGGTCATATAAGTTTCTGATCAGAACAACTTAGCTGGATATTCACCGGCATCAACCAATGCCTTGATCTTGTCAACTACGCTTTGACGATCTTCCGGATAGGTAACGCCAAACCATTTGCTGGTAGTATCCAATACCTCTACAGTAGCAGTACCTTCGTTGATCAGTTTATCTACCATCAACGGAATAAAGAACTCGCTCTTCAGATTTTCCATGTTCTTCGGATCGCTCAGGAAAGTCTTGAAGAACTCTGCGCTATAAGCAAAGTAATCGGGAGTAAAGCCCCAGAAGTTCATGCTGACCGGAGTTGTGTCGGCTGTAGCTGTCCATTCACCGTTGTCATCAATATACTTCACTTCACCGTCAATGCGTTGGATCTTAGTACGTTCTACTACAGAAGTCAACAGATGCTTATCGTCTGTAGTACAAATACCACGTGATACAGTTCCACTCTCGCTCAGTGTGTTACCTACACGGAAACCAACCATTGAATATACATTCTTGGAACCTTCCGGCAAGTTAGCGAGGAATTTACCCATTACCTGGAAAGAATCACGTCCGTAGAAGTCGTCGCAGTTGATTACAGCAAAAGGTTCCTTAATAACGTCGGCGCCCATCATTACTGCATGGTTTGTACCCCACGGTTTCGTACGGCCTTCAGGGCAAGTAAAACCTTCGGGCAGTGCGTCCAATGACTGGAATACCAATTCACACGGAATATGATTTTCGTATTTAGACAGAATCTTATCACGGAAATCTTGTTCAAAATCCTTACGGATAACAAAAACAAGCTTGCCAAATCCGGCCTTGATTGCATCGTAGATAGAATAATCCATAATGGTTTCACCATTCGGACCCAGTCCGTCCAATTGTTTCAAGCCTCCGTAACGGCTACCCATACCAGCAGCCAGCAAAAATAAAGTTGGTTTCATATCAGTTATATTAAAAATAGGTTAGTATATCGTTTTGCATAGATAATGCGACAAAGTTAAAGAATTTTGCTGGAATAATCCAATAAAATTGCCGGAATACAACCAAAATAACCTACACCTCACAAACAGACCTACTTATTGTAACAAACTATCAGAACGGATAACCAATGGCAAAATGTACAGCCAAGCTATCGCGGAACTTCGGAATATTATAATAACCCGACTTGCCAGTGTCGTAAGGATTATGAAGTCCGACACCACAGTCGATACGGAAAACAAGGAAATCCAAATCGTAACGCAAACCGACTCCCGTGCCCAAAGCTATCTGGTTGGCAAAATCTTTCAGAGTCAGTTCACCACCGGGTCGGGAATCGTCCTTACGCATCAGCCACACGTTACCCGCATCGAGGAACAAAGCTCCGTGTAAATCACTGATAATACGGAAACGATACTCCACATTGGCTTCGAAACGGATATCACCCACATGATTGATGAACGAGTACTTATTGTCTTCATCGGGCGGATAGCCACCAGGACCGATATTACGCGCCGTAAAAGCACGTACACTGTTGGCACCACCGATATAGAACTGTTCGGTATAAGGTGCCGTAATAGCATTGCCATACGACCAAATGGCACCGGCAGCTATACGTGAAGCAATCATCTGATTTCTGTCTATCCGGAAATGATAACGAAACTCCGTATTCAACTTCAGGAATTGGGCAAAAGGTACCCCCAACAGTGTTTTATCCCTTTTACTGAAAGGTTCACCAAACATTCGGTAAATCGCAGAAGTCAGGTTACCTGCCGATGCTACGGTTGTCTGCCACCAGATGGGGTTACGTACCGAACGCAATGAAGCGTTGTCGTATGTATAAGTATACTCTATGGCCGGAACAAACTGGTCGCGCAAGCTGACATACAGAGCCGGATTTTCTGCCTGCAGATTCTGAAATGCCTCTGTAGGATTACGCAGCACATTAAAGGTTAGCCGGAAAGGCGTAAAGCTATGCTTGCTGGTAGGCTTGGGTTGAAAATCATACGTAGCGTTTCCGCCAAAAGCCAGCAATTTATAGTACTTGGCACGATTCAGCTGATCAACATACAGACGGAAAGTTGTCGTAGCCGGAAAGTCATACTCACGATCGCCCATCCGGGGAAAAACAACACGCGGAAACATCAACGACGTGGATAGGCCCATTTCGTAACTGTTCATCAGCGAAGAACGGTCTTTACCCGTCTGCCATTCGTAAGACCCGCTCAACTTCACATTCCACGTCTCGCCACCACCAAACACATTGTTCTTCGCCAACGTAAACGATGCTCCCGGACCAGTCTGGTTGTTACTTTTCATCTTTACATTGAAGTCGAACTCAGCATCATAAGGCTTGTCGAGCATAGCCACAATCTTAACATCGAGCGTATCGGAAACAAGTGCCGTATCGCGAGGCACATATTGAATATCGGCATAACGGAAAATGCCAACGTTGGACAGACGACTCTGCACACGGCTCTGACGGTAAGCGCTATACAGTCCTTCGAAAGAGCGACGACGTGTGATACCGGTACTGTCCTGCACCTGACGCTTCATGCGATAACCCTGATAGTTCGTCCATCGGTACACCATATTGGGACGAAGTTTTAACTTGTCATGATAATAAATCTTCAGACCTTTGTACTCCACACTATCATTGGGCATTTCGCCTTGTCTTCCCATCAGGAAAAATGATTTCCGCCCCACATAAAAAGGCCGTTCTGCCTGTTTCGACATGCCGGCAACCGGTACCATACGCATGGCCACATGCCCACCGGGCACCAGCGTAGTATCGGCCTGGTATACCAGATAATCGGGACGGAAATAATAACATCCTACGTTGCGAAGCAAATCACTGATGCGAGTACGTTCACCATCCAGATCGAGTACATTAAACTGCTCGCCCGGACTGATGAGCGACCGGCGACGGCTCGCCTCCATGATACGCAGCGTACGTTCACTGAAACCGTGATAGGTCACCGTATCAATCACATAAGGATTGCGCATATCGACCGTATACTGCAACTTGGCCTTCAGCGAATCCTTTGGGTCGATAAAAGTCTGGTAACTCACCGTACCGTTGAAATAACCATAATCGCGTAACAGATTGCTCGCCGCTTTCTGACGGATATCGGGATTGACTGAGGAAAGCAATACCGGCTTGGCTGCAAACTTATTGAATATCCAGCGGCCGATGCCTTTCTCGTACTTCACAAACCCATTGTATACCCACAGGCCAAAAGGGAACGGAATACGCACGGTCGAACTACCGAAAAAGGAATTGTTCGGAGCAGTGGCAAGGGCAGCTTCAATCTCTTCCATAGCCGTCTCGCCTACCGGCGTAGTGCTGCGGTTTTCCACGATCATCGGCTTCTGTCCCGTATAGAGTATTTCTCCTTCGGGCAGATGTTTCGTTGTAGAACATGCCGACAGAAAAGCCAAACCTATTATATATAATATCAGTCGTTTCATATCTTTTCTCCTCATTCTTCTTGTCACTCTTCTACCAGTTTCTCGTCCTTCTTCTTATTACGCTTGAAGATGAAAAGCTCGCCCAGGCGGTCCATTTTCCGGCGAAGCACGAGGCCGACACCTGTTTCTGTAATTTCACCGTCCAGAATACTCTCGTAGTTCTTGTTGTGGAACACACGCACATAACGGGTGCCCGAAGCATCCAGACGATACTCCAGCGAGATGTTGTCGATGAACGATTCTACATCATTGGTGGCATTGGCTCCGGTCGATACCTTGCCGCCAATCACAATCTGTACGCGGTCGTTGAAGAAGCGTTGCGAATAGCGGAAACTTACATCGGTCTGTTTCTCGCCAGTTTCGGCTGCCGTCCGGTCCTCAATGCCTACGCTGAAGCTGGCATCCATCTTCTCGAACGCCGAACCGGCAAGAGCATTGATCTGGCTCTGCAGCACACTGTTCAGCGCGGCACCCATATTCAGGCCGCCTCCTTTGCCGCCGTTCTTCATGTAGACACCCGTAGCAAGCATGGCAATGGCCTGCGTACTACGCTCCTCAGCTCCCATAGCCTGCAGTTCGTTCTCGACCGTTGCATCTTCAGGAGCCGTAATGTCGAACACCAAATCGGGTGCTTCCAAGCGGTTCTTGATAGAGATGGAAACATCGAAGCTGACCATCCTCGACCCGCCGTTATCATCGCTGGCCACCGAAGCACGTTTGCGCTCTGTTGCCTTCAGATTCAGGATAGGATTCATCAGATCGCCTCTCCACTCCACATAACTGCCATTTGTCAGCTGGAATTCTTCCAACGGAATGACAGGAAGCGAATACTTCAGTCTTCCGCCCGACAGTGTATAGCGTCCGTTCAGATTCATATCACCCATCGGGGTATATTGCAGCGTAAGGTCGCCGCCGCCTTCCAGCACTACGTAATTACTGCGGTCTGGATTGAGGTCGGCCCGCAACTGCACAGAGTTGTCTATGTGAACCGATACAACCATATCCATTCCGCCCAGCGACAACGTCGGTACCTCGGCCTGCCGGACAGTGGTCGTATCGGAAAACGAAGTAAAGGTTACCAGACCGTCCAGACGGTCCTGTACCGTCAGCGGCGAATCGGTCATGACGTATGTCACATCGGTGTTGCTCAACAGATTCATATTGCCTCGCATCACCAACGCATCCAGCGGACCGCGTACGGTGGCCATCAGGTCGACACATACCTTGCCGTACACCAGACTTTCGCGGGTGCGCGGAGCATCGAGCAATGTATAATTCTTTGCCCGCAGATTCAAATCAGCAGTAGGCCGGTTCATATCACGGAAATCAACATTTCCGTCTATCGTAAAAGGATTGCGACTGGTCGTATAAATGGCAAACTGATTGAACAACAACCGATTGTTTTCGAAACGTATCGGGCGGTTGTCAAACCAGAACTTTGCTCCCGCCTGACGGGCATATACCGACACACTATCCAAAGAAATGTCACCATTAAGCACAGGTGTATCCAACGAGCCTTCCAGATGCAATCCGCCGCCCACATGTCCGCTAAGCTGTACCATACGGTCGGGCACAAAAGCATTGGCTATTTGCAGAGGGAAACGTTCCAACGTAGCCATTACGTCCAGCGATTCCTTCTCGCCTTTCTGAGTAAGGGTTCCGTCGGCAGTCATTACTTCCTCATCGTTCACCATCAGGTAAGAGTTGAGGTAGTGTTGCCCCGTTTCGCCGGGCAGCCAGGTAGCACCCAATCCCACATCGCCTACCGGCTGTTTCTCGTACGTCAGCTGCTTGATGTTTGCCTCGGCCGACAGTTGCAGGGAAGTTGCAGTCTGTACATAGTGTGCCTCAGCCGAGAACAGTCCTGTTATGCGAGGCATATAAGGCATGATAGCAGTCAGCTCGCTCAGCCGGAAACGATCGAGTTCGATATTCATGTTCTGCAACGACACTGTATCGTCCCTGGCCGACTGCATACGGAAACACATACCATCGTCGCTATCCATATCCACATTGGCGTACAGACGCATGTCCTTGTGCAGATACAGCCAGTTGGCCTCATCGGCAAAATGAAACTTACGGAAAGCAATGACAGGTTCCGACGGAGTAAGGCGGAATAATACTCCATTGCCTTTGCCATTTCCCTCTGTCAGCGGACGGGCATTAATGCCGAACAACAGTCCTGTACGGCCTTCACCATCCACAAAGTCAGCGGTCAGTTCAGCATCCTCGCTGCGTATCTCGCCCGTCAGCGTACTACGGAATACAAACTGGGGGTTGTCGGGAGCATTGACGACACCTCCTTGCAGCTTCATGCGGGTCGTGTCTTGTGCGATGGCAAAGAACAGTGTATCGAGCTGCAACGAGTCGACGTGCAGTCCGTGTAGCGCTGTTCGTCCGTTGATACCTATTTCGGGAGTAAACCCAAAGCCTAAACTGAAATCATTGTAAGAAATGTTTTTCGTTGCCAGATAATAGCTGACAGGATTTTCCTTGCCTGCCGTCAGATACATGCCTGCCGATGGAAGCAACTCGCGCAGGGCAGCATGATCCAGCTTACGGTTGTCTATCTGGGCTGTCAGCTCTTTCATGAAGCGATCGGACTGATCAAGCAAATGTTTCAGCGTATTCTCGGCACGGAAATTCAGCTTCAAATCGCCCGCATTCATATTCAGTTTGATGGAGTCTCGACGGGCCTCCGCTCCTACCGCAAAGGCAAAAGGACGCTTCAGAGGCTGGGGGGCGATGCCCAATTTATGCAAATCGAGTTGAGCCACATCCATTTTCAGTTTACCGTCCAAATAGCGACGGTCGAGGCGCATATCGGCATCGGCCTGCATCTGCAACAAAGCATTGTCACTGGTCAGGCTGACCGTAGCAAGCTGAGACTTCAGCCCGGCATCCAGATGTACACCCGACACGTTCCAAGGGCCATACTGCAGTCTATCCAGTGATGCCTGTACGGTAGCCTTTGTCCGATATGAAGTAAAGTCGGTTCCCTGCCCCTTGGCACGTACTTTAGCTGATAGCAGATAAAGGGAGTCTTTCGGCAGGAAGTGATGCAGTTGCAGAGAGTCTATCACCAAATCAGCTTCGTAAGTCTCGGCAGACGTATCATAAAAAGCATTCAGATCGAGAAGCCCGTGTCCTTCGTTCAGTTTCAGCTGGGCTGTATAGCGTGAGCCTTCCAGATCGAGACGTGCTCCCAAGTTCATACTGTCAGGGATGATAAAAGAACCGTCGGAAGCTGTTCCGGCCAAGTCGGCCAGAAAATTCAGGTCGTGCGTCTGCATCTCGAAGTCCAGCGTTCCTGTGCGTGTCAGGCTATCAGTCAGGTTCCACAATTCGCCCCCGCCGCTCAGCGAGAAGGCTCCCGGCAGATCGGCCGTAAAGCGTGAAATCTGCATCTGTTTCAGGTTACCTTCTGTACCGGCATGAATCACCAACGGGCGGAAGGGATAAGATTCCTTGAAACTGTCGGGCAGGCCACCGGCAAAAAGCAATACATCCTGCTTACCGATAAAGGCATTGAAGCGGGCCGACAAGCGTCCGGTAGTGGGTATATCGACCAACTCCCAATAGGTTTGCGCCGTCAGGTTCATTTCGCTGTTGGGCGTCTGCAGTTGCAGGGAAGGTACCCGTATCACAGTCGAATCAGACAGCAAGCGTCCGGTCAACGACGTAACACTCAGTCCGGAACGCTCGTTCATCGAAAATTCGCGTATCACAGCACTCATATCTCTGCCATGATACAACACCGAGTCAACTCCTATCCGTATGTCGCGCAAGGCTATGTGCGATGCGTCGAAACCTTCGGCTGGCTGAGCCGAACCGGAATCATACGTAAGTGTCGCTCCGGCAAGCTGAAAGCGGCGCCAACCATAAAGCTGACGTTCCAAATCGACAGTGGCATCTTCCAATCCCACTTCTTCAAGACGGGCAGCCAGCTGCATCGAATCGAGCGGCATATCAAGGCCGACCGATATGTTTTTCAACCGCATGGTATTCAGTTTCACCTTCCAGTTGACAGGCGTCGAAGTCGTATCGGGCACTGCCTCGGTTGTGTCGGCGAGCATCACCTGCAGGTGAGTATCGGCCAGTTCCACATCGTTCAGTACGACAGTTTCGTTCATCAGGTTGATACCGTGACTTTTAAGCGAAAAGTTTCCAAGTACCCCCTTGACCAGCATTCCGTCTACCAGATTGGAAGTATTGACTGTAGCCTGATTCAGCGTAATGTCGTCCACCTCGACCTGCCCACGTAGCAAAGGCCAGGCCTGCACATGCACATTCAGACTTTCCAGGGTAAGCAACGTATCAGGCTTCATCACTCCCGCCGAAACGTCAGCAGGCTGTATCACCTGCACTCCACGTACCAGCAGATTCAGTGGAAAACGCAGGTCGATACGCTCCACGGAGATGTCCATACCCGTTAATTCGGATGCAATAGACGTTATCTGCTTCCGCAGAAAATTCTGAACCGGAGGCACATAAAGCAATATCATCAGCAGAACGAACAGCAGGACCGGCGTGAGCAATATCCAGACCACCCATTTCAACCATTTCTTTTTCTTTTCCATACACAAGATACGAAGTGTTTTTTTGTAAAGGACGGCGAATCATACCTATGCCAAACTACACAAGCCGCATCCCTCCCTCACAAACATTCACAAAGTAAACAATTAATTTCGACATTTGTTGCTCTGAGGCAGAAAAGTATTTCATCTTTCCCACACGAAAGGCCTCAACTGCATGCACCTTTCACAGTAACCAACTGGGAAATAGACGTTTACGGTGAAACGTGAAACACAACAACCATTATAGAAACGGCAGTGAAAGAAAAAACATATCCCCATACGTCTTTGCCGGAACACCTTCCAAACATGCGTACGACATAAAAGAAATGCAGTTCACTCCGGAACAAAAACAATACAAATGACAAGTCCCTGTAGTAAAGCCATTTACAGTACTTCCTGCAACAGCCCAGCAGCCCCGATATACAACACTTGCACGGCTCGCGAGCCGTACAAGTGTTGCTCGCGAGCCGTGCAAGTGTCCCACACGAGCGACACAAGTGTGGTAGGAAGGCTACAAATACATGTATCGTAGTGTCTACAGCCTAATCGGGAAAACAGGCAAACTTACTCGGCATTTTTCTTAAGCCACTCCAGTCTGCGCTGGTCGGGCAGGTGCTTCACCTTGAAGTGCTCGAAGGTAGCCTTGAATCCCTCGCCATCGGGACTGGCTCCCATCAGTCCGACCTGCATGGGGATATTATCCTGCATCCAGGCATTGCGCATCAGTGTGTATTCCTTGTCGTCGAAAGAATAAAACACTTCGACGGCATCGAGCCGTCTGACGGCCTTTATCCAGACACAATCCACTTTTTGATCCAGAGCAATGACACTCCAGTCGGAAGTTTTGTGAGTGACTACCGTACTCAAATTGAATTTTCCGTCCACAAACTCAATACCGGCCTTGATATAGTTCTCGTGATCGATGCGCAGCATGAGGCCTGCCTGGTCAAAACGTGCTTTATAGTCTCCCGTCACCTTCACCTTGGCTTCGAACTCGCCTCCATACGTGGCGTAGTAGAAAGGCGCATCGTCCACTGTAAATCCGTAGTGCGAAATACGCCAATAGTCACTCTGAGGCGTCACAAACATGGACAATGTACGCCCCTCTATTTCCCATTCTTCCGGTTCGTTGAACCACTGCATTTTTTCCAAAGACTGTGCCATAGCCGACTGTAAAGACATTGCAACAAATAAAATTGATAATACCCGTTTTTTCATCTTGAACTTGTTTTAAAACTATTGCCAAAGGCCGATTGTAGCTTTTCCGGCACTTTTCTGATCGGTCTTTGTACAAATTGATTATTTTTGCAAAAATACAGTCTCGCATCCAACTGTACAATGACTATTAATAACCATTTTGCCATGGAAATCATCCATCAGCTGAACAACGAACTACTCAAACCAGCGTCCGACGGCATGCCAGTGTGTCCCGACGAACTGAACTACTTCAAAAACATTGCCCGAAGCTACGCCTGTACCGAACAGGCCATTGCCGTACTGAGCGACATGCATACAGACACTAGCTACATTTACTATGGCAAGTTTGCGGAAACCCTCGGCCTCAAAGAAGACAACAAAACCGAACGGATTTACTCCATCTGGGAAGAAAAAATTCTCCAGCTTATCCATCCGGACGACCTGAACAGCAAATATCTGCAAGAACTCCGTTTCTTCCATTTCGTAAGGAAGCGACCCAAGGACAAGCAATCGTCCTTCTTTCTGATGAACAAGTTGCGTATGAAAAATCTCGCCGGAAACTATATCTGGGTACTGCACAGACTGTTCTACATCGCTATGTCTCCTACCAGCAACAACTTATGGCTAGCATTATGTCTGTACAACCCTCTTCTGTTCGACATATCGGCAAAAGGAATCGTAGCCAACGCCGTCAGCGGACAGACAATCGAGCTGAAAGACGACAACGGCCTCAATATCCTCTCCCGACGCGAAAGGCAAGTCCTTCAGCTGATCAGCCAGGGAAGAACAAGCAAAGACATCGCCGACGAACTGTACATAAGCATCAACACCGTGAACCGGCACCGGCAGGATATATTAAACAAACTGCAAGTGAGGAACTCCATCGAAGCCTGCAGAATAGCCAAAGAAATGAAAATTATATAGCCCCGTTTCCGGTCTGTCAGCCTGCAACAGAATTTCCGGAAGACGTCAGAATTCTTTCTTCAACTGCTCCAACACCTCATCGACCGCGGCAAGCACCTCGCCCGTGCATTGTTTCAGGTGGTCGGTGAAAGGTACATCGCGGGCAGCCTCCAACTCGCGCAAACGTACGACCAGTTCCGTCGCACCAATCAGGGTGAACAACGGTATCATCTTATGCGCTACGGCCGAAACATCTTTCAGGTTACCGTCATCAAGACCTTTCTTCAAGCGTTCTCTATTCAGCCCGGTCTCGGTAGCAAAACTTTCGAGGATGGACTTCGAAGCCTCAGCATCGTTACCCGAAAAGGCGGTCAGTGCCGAGAAGTTATAACCATGTGGTGAAGGAACGTCTGCATTCCCTGTTGCTGTTTCCGTCCGCTGCGGTATTTCCTGCCCACCCAGTTCGCCCAGCAGTTCCGACACCGTAAAGGGCTTGTGCAGGCATCCGGCAAAGCCATGCTCAACAAACTCGCTGCGCTGCATGTCGCTACGGGCCGTGACGGCTATTACCGGAATCTCTTTTGCCTGAGGAATATTGGAAGCGCGCAACAACCTTAGCAGGTCGAATCCGCTGATGGCCGGCATCTGTACATCCGTCAGCAACACATCGAACTGTTCCGTGCGAAGAGCGTCGAGCAGTTCGTCTAATTGCAGACACGACACAGACCCGATGCCGCTTTGCGACAACATGGCCGCAGTCAGCGTCAGCTGGATGCGGTCGTCGTCGATCAGCAATACTCTCTTCAATGCCGGACTTTCCGGTTCCGGCTGGCTCACTTCTTCTGCAACCGGTACATCTGTTTCCTGCTTTTCGGGGAACGCCTGTTTCTTGCTGTCAGCCTCGCTCTTGTTCACCGGGAAGATAGGGATGCGAACCGTGAACGTACTGCCTTTGCCGGGAACACTATCCACATCGATGCTACCTTCGAGCAGTTGCACCAGCATACGGACGATGGAAAGTCCCAAGCCAAAACCTTCCTTCCCCTGTGCACCCGGCAAGCGAGTAAACTCCTGGAAGATGCGTTCGCGATCGGCCGGTTCCATGCCCTTTCCGGTGTCGGATACGGCTACTACCAAACGACGGTTCTCGTAACGTGCCGTCAGCGTAATACCTCCCTTGTCGGTGAACTTGACCGCATTCGACAGCAGGTTGGTGATGATTTGCCGCAGGCGCAAGGGGTCGCAGATGTAAGTGCTGTTCAACTCGTCCGAAATCTCACGGCTCAGGGTCAACCCTTTTTCCGCTGTCAATGGTTCAAAGCTGACATAGATTTCCTCTAATAAATGGGCAGGATGGAAGGTCACACGGTGAACCTCGGCTTTATGCAGATCAAGACGATGAAAATCGAGCAGATCGACTACCAACTTCAGCAGATGTTCCGACGAAGTCTTCATATTATCCAGATAGAAACGCTGACGTTCGTCCACCGTAAGCCTTGACAACAGATCAGCATACCCCATGATGGAGCCTAAAGGTGCCTTGAAATCGTGCGTAATGGCCAGCATCAGCTTCTCGCGCGTCACCAACAGGTCTTCGGCACGGCGACGGGCTACCTCCAGTTCTCGTTTATAACGGTTACTGCGCGCCACGTCGCGCCCTATCAGCACCAGGAAGAAAGCTGCCAGCAATACAGCCCCCACAGCCACTCCGGCAATGGTACGCGCCGAACGCTGACGAATCTCCTGCTGATATTCGGCCTCAGTACGGGCACGTTGAAGCGTTTCTTCCTCGTAATTCTTCAACAAGCTGTCGATTCGTGCCGAAAGCATGTGGTCCATTCGCCGCAGGTTGTAGTTACGCCGCCGTACGATAATGCTGTCGGCACGTTTCTTCTCGGTAATCTCGCGTAGTCTGGCCTGTAAGGAATCTGTCGGATTGTAGACATCGATCACCGTATCGACGGCAAACTCCAGCGATGTCTTCACTTGGATGGCAGTATCCTTCTTAGGAGGCGAAAACACTTCGCCCAACCTCTTGAAAAAGCCTTTCTTCTTAGGCCGTGTCACCATCGTGTCACGATGCGTAATGACCCGCCGTTGCACGCGCTGCTGCACGACGACCGAGTCGATCCGCTCGGCAATAATATGTTCGATATCGCTGGTCGAGAGCATCTTTTCATTCATCTCGCTCAGCGTACGCAGCATCCGGATGGTATTCTCGTCCTTCTCTTTGAGCAACACCAGCAGACTGTCGGCCCACTGCATGTCTTTACCCTCGGACTGGGTGAGCTTCTCGACCTCTCTGTGCACAAAGAACAAGGCCGACAGCAGCACCACCAGCAACAGGGCATAGCCCAAAATGATCTTCAGTTTCGAAACGCTGTTCATAAGTATCTACTTCTTTATGCCCTCTATCAGGAATTCAAAAGGTATTCTTCAGTTCTTCTTGTTCGTATCCCAGCGGAAACGGAGCCACAGCATCAGACCGGCACTGGTCAGGCCGAAGGGGAATGCCATCCAGACTCCCGTTACACCCAGATTCAACACGAATCCACAAAAATATCCTACAGGCAAAGATATAATAAAATAGGCAATAAAGGCTATCAGCATCATCGGCTTTACGTCCGAAATACCGCGCAAGGCATTCGCGAAGTTAATCTGCAGACCGTCGCCAAACTGATAGATAAGGAACGGGAAGAACAGAGCCGACACCATGGCCGACACCTCGGCACTGTCCGTAAACCATCCGCCCACCCGGCTACGGCAGGCAAAGACAATACTAAGTAAAACGACCTCCATAAACAGAATCAGATGAAAACCGGCATAAGCCACCCGACGCACATTGGGCGTATCGCCCTGCCCGTGGAAATTGCTGACACGTACCGCTACCGCTGCTCCCATACCATAGAACATCATAAACGTGAATTGCGAAATGGTAAGCATAATCTGATGTGCGGCCAGTGCCATCGTACCCAGCCAACCCACCATCACCGTACTAAGACTGAACGAAGCAGTCTCCATACCCATCTGCAAGCCTACAGGCCAACCCAGCGCATTGAGCCGGCGGAATACGGCAGCCGACCAACCCAACCGCCACAGTCCTACCCTGTAGCGGGCAAAACGGCGGCTGCGCCATACGATAAGGGCAAATGCTACCACCATCACGATGCGCGAAAACAGCGTGCTCAGCCCCGCTCCCAGTAATCCTAGCTCGGGCAGTCCCAATTTACCGTTGATCAGAATGTAATTGCCTGCAATGTTCAACGCGTTGCCGCCCAGAAGCAGCCACATAGCTGTCTTTGTATCGGTAATACCGTCGGTAAACTGCTTGAAGCCGTTGAACAACAGAACAAAAAGTAGCGAAGCAAGCAACACCAGGTAGTAAGGACGGATAAGCGGCAAAAGCTCTTCGGGCTGTCCTAAGCGCCCGATATTGAAATAGAGTCCCCCCATAATCAGCGTCAGCAGTACGGCTACCAGCGCATTGGCTACCAGACTGCACAGCAAAGCCTGACCGGCTTCGGGGAAACGACGGTTACCGTAAAGCGCACCCACCACAGGCGTCAGTCCATAACTGAAACCGGTACTGAAAATGATGCATAAGTTGAAAAGATTGTTCACGAACGAAGCCGCCCCCAGTTCCTCTGTACTGTGGTGGCCTATCATCAACGTATCGGCAAATCCCAATATGATTACGCCCAATTGTCCTACCACAATGGGAAAACCTAAACGGACAAGGGCACGGTAATGACCACCGTAGGTCTGCATCCAATGTTTCATTGGTTATCTCTTTTTAGAATAAAAGTTCTTTAAGTTTCGCAAGCACATAAAAGATTGCGCAAGCCTATCCCTTCCGATAATGCAGCACCGAACAGTTTTCCTGACGGAAAGCCTGACGTGCCACAGCCTGCAACTGCCCGGAAGTCACCGCACGATAACGCTCCACCGTCCGGTTGATGTCCTCGGCCTGTCCGGCCAGCTCGTACCAGGCCAGATTGGTAGCTACATTCAAGTAATTGATATTCCCGAATATCTGGGTAGACTCGAATTTGTTCTTCACCTTCTCCAACTCAGCAGCTTCTACGGGCTGTTGCTGCAACTGTTCCAGTTCCTTGCGTACAGCCGCCTCGGCCTGCTCAAGTGACACACCCGCAGCAGGTTTTCCGCTAATATGAAACAATCCGGCATCGCGCGAGCCACTGATATAAGCGTCAATACTGGAAAACAAGTTCTGTTCCTGCACAAGATGCCGGATCAGGCGGCTCGAACGACCGTTGCTGAGGATATCCGAAAGGATGTCGAAAGCATAGTAGTCGGCATCGTCCCGACTGCACATGTGATAGACCATGAACAAAGCATCCAACGGTACATTGCGTTCTACCGTTAGTCTGCGTTCCGCCTGTTGTTCGGGTTCGGCGGGCAGATGCCTTTCCGGTACATGACGATAAGGGACAGGAGCAAACCACTTTTCGGTAAGCCGTAGAGTTTCTTCCCACGAGATGTTGCCCGTCACGGCAAGTACGGCATTGTTGGGTGCATAATACCGGTAAAAGAAATCTTCCACTTCCTGCAGCGTTGCCTGTGCAATGTGCGAAAGCTCCTTACCGATAGTGGGCCAGCGATACGGATGTACCTGATAGGCCAACGGACGCAGCAGATGCCCCACGTCGCCATAAGGCTGATTGAGACAACGCTGCTTGAATTCTTCCATTACCACCTCACGCTGCACCTCCAGACTGTGCTCGCTAAAGGCCAGTCCCAGCATACGGTCGGATTCCAGCCAGAAGCCGGTTTCCACATTGGCTTTGGGCACCGTGAGGTAGTAATTAGTAATGTCGTTGTTGGTCCATGCATTGTTCTCGCCGCCGGCCAGCTGAAGCGGAGTATCGTAATCGGGGATATTCACCGATCCGCCAAACATCAGGTGTTCAAACAAATGCGCGAAGCCTGTATGCTGCGGATGCTCGTCGCGCGCACCCACATCATAGACGATATTCAGCGCAACCATCTGCGTACTGGCATCTTCGTAATGCACCAGCCGCAGACCATTGTCCAACGTATGTCTGTTGATCTTGAACATTCCCCTTTTCCCGCTTTATACTTATTCCAATACTTCCACTTTGATAATCTTCACATCCTCTTCGGGACGGTCGTTGCGGTCGGTCTTCACTTTCTGGATTTTGTCTACTACATCCATGCCTTCCAGCACTTCACCGAACACGGTATATTCACCGTCCAGGTGGGGTGTACCTCCTACGGTTGTGTAAGCCTTTACCTGCTCGGGCGTAAAACGGAACTCGGGCATTTTGGCAACCTCGGCTTCGGCCTGTGCAATCAAGGTATCCTGCAAGTTCATCAAGCCTTCGTGGTCGCCGTTCTTACGGAGCTTATAGATTTCCTTCATGTGCTTTTGTGCCAAGGCGTTGAATGCATTGTTCAAGCGCATCTGTCCCATCTGCTGTTCCATGCTCAGCAAAGCCGAGTCACTGTATACCTTACCCGTAACGATATAGAACTGACAACCCGACGAAGCTTTCTGCGGATTCACGTTATCACCCTGACGGGCAGCCGACAAAGCACCTTTTTTATGGAAATATTTGGGATAGACAAACTCGGCAGGAATCGTGTAGCCAACATCGCCCGAACCCAGCATTTTTCCTTTCGGCGCATTCTTCGATTCCGGATCGCCGGCCTGTATCATAAAGTCCTTAATGACACGATGAAAAAGAGTCCCTTCGTAAGTTCCGTTCTCGGCCAGCTTGATAAAATTATCACGATGTTGCGGAGTCTCATTATAGAGCTTCACCACAATGTCACCGGCACTTGTTTCAATCTTCAACTTTGTTTCTGTTTCCATACTTCTGTTCTTCTTGTTTCCCGGCCCGCAAGCGGTCAGCCCGCCAACCAGTAATATTAATAATAGTATAAAATGCCTTTTCATCTTACTTTTTGTTTAAATTAAGTTTGCAAATATACGACTTTCGGGCAAAACGTCTTACCTTTGTACTTTAAAAGAAGTAAAACAGAAGGCTATGAAGTCAATATTGATCGTAGAAGATGATATCACTTACGGCATGATGCTGAAAACGTGGCTCGGAAAGAAAGGATTCCAGGTCAGTTCGGCCAGCAGCATTGCCCGTGCACAAAAACTCATCGGTGAGTCGGAATGCATCGACCTGATATTGTCCGATTTGCGACTTCCCGACCGCGACGGCATAGACTTGCTGAAATGGCTGGGTGAAAAAGGCCAGTCCATTCCCCTGATTATTATGACCGGATATGCCGACATCCAGTCGGCCGTACAGGCGATGAAATTAGGTGCATGCGACTACGTGGCCAAACCTATCAATCCGGACGAACTGCTGAAGAAAATAAACGAAGCACTCAGTACACCGGCTGCCCCCACCCATCACCCCGTAACTACCAAAGAGAAGAAAGAACATCCAGCCAACCGGACAGAGCATTCGGCTTTCCATACTGATTTTCTGGAAGGAGAAAGCGATGCGGCCAAGCAACTGTACACTTACGTGAAACTGGTTGCACCCACCAACATGTCCGTACTTATCAATGGGGCAAGCGGAACAGGTAAAGAATACGTAGCCCACCGCATTCACCAGCTCAGCAAGCGGGCCGATCAACCGTTTGTGGCCATCGACTGCGGTTCCATACCCAAGGAGCTTGCTGCCTCCGAGTTTTTCGGCCACGTGAAAGGTGCTTTTACCGGAGCACTGACCGACAAGACCGGAGCTTTTGTTGCAGCCAATAGCGGAACCATCTTTTTGGACGAAGTTGGTAATCTGAGCTACGAAGTCCAGATTCAGCTGTTGCGTGCACTGCAAGAGCGCAAAATCCGTCCCGTAGGTTCGAACAAGGAAATCAACGTAGATGTCCGTCTGGTGACAGCTACCAACGAGAATCTGGAACAGGCCATCGAAAAAGGCTCTTTCCGTGAAGACCTGTATCACCGCATCAACGAATTCACCCTGCGCATGCCACAGCTGAAAGAACGCCGCGAAGACATCCTGCTCTTCGCCAACTTCTTTCTGGATCAGGCCAACCGCGAAATGGACAAACAGCTCATCGGTTTCGACGAAAAGGCCTCGAAAGCCCTGTTGGATTATCACTGGCCGGGCAACCTGCGCCAGATGAAAAACATTGTGCGCCGCGCCACCCTGCTGGCACAGGGAAAATTCATCACGCTGAACGAACTGAGCGAACTGAAGGAAATAAAAGAGCAGGCTGCCCCCGTGCCGAACATGGCCCTGCGCAACGAAGAAACTGAAAAACAGCAAATCATCCATGCCCTGCAACAGACTGGCAACAACAAGAGCCGTGCGGCACAACTGTTGGGCATTGATAGAAAAACACTCTACAACAAGCTGAAACTTTATAATATCACAGATTAAAAAAGTGTGGACTTATTCCACACTTTTTCCACAATTCCACACTTTTTCCACACTGGGATTTTTTCGCCTATTTACCCTTTTCATCTAAGGATCAGCCAATTATAGAAGAATCCTGAATCTGGCACGTATTTTGAGATTAAAATAATGTAGTGAGATGTATACACCCATCCACAACTACAGCAAAACAGGAAAAGAGTAAGCCCAAACCTAAATTATAGAATCTAAAAAAAGCAAATGAATTTATGAGATTATGACAAAGTATTAGTAGCAGCCCTGTTTATGTTTGTTTGTGGTGGTGCGTCTCTGGCCAGTCGTGGCCAGGGGCGCCCAAAACCAAGCATCAAACGAAGGTCGCCGAATAATAGTAAGCACACTGCTATATAAAAGCCGTTCCCTCCTTGTCTATTCTGGGGAACGGCTTTTATATTTTTCATCCGACCGGCGCATCATCAGCTACCGGAAATGACAATCAGATATCTGCCGGAAAGGCATGCCACAAATTACTATCGGGAACAGGCGCTACCACCTCAATAAGTTCTTTCGAAACCGGATGTACAAAACGGACCCGACGTGCATGCAGACAAATGCTTCCATCGGGATTGGAACGCGGAAAGCCATACTTCAAGTCGCCACGGATGGGACAGCCCATCTTAGCCAACTGGCAACGAATCTGATGATGGCGCCCGGTCTTCAGATCGACTTCGAGCAGACAGTAATTGTCCGAACGCCCTATCAGGCGATAGTGCAGAATGGCTTTCTTGCTGCCGGGTTTCTCTGAATCGTAAGCATAGCTCTTGTTCTGCTTCTCGTTGCGCACCAAGTAATGCACCAGTTCGCCCTCCGGCTCAGGGGGCATGTTCTTCACAATGGCCCAATAAGTTTTCTTCACCTCGCCGACTCTGAACATCTCATTCAGACGTCCAAGCGCCTTGCTGGTCTTGGCAAAAACAACAAGACCGCTCACGGGGCGGTCCAGGCGGTGGGTCACACCGATAAAGACGTTGCCGGGTTTCTGATACTTTTCCTTCAGATACTGTTTGACAATCTCCGAAAGCGGCGTATCGCCGGTCTTGTCTCCCTGAACAATCTCGGAAGCGGTCTTATTGACTATAATGATATGATTGTCTTCGTACAGGACAGTCATAGGCACTGATTACATATTCATACCACCATCTACCTGAATCACCTGACCGGATACATAAGATGACATATCAGAAGCCAGGAAGGTAGCAATGTTAGCCACGTCTTCGGGCGTACCGCCACGACGCAAAGGAATCTTCTTGCACCATTCAGCCTTCACCTCGTCAGACAGGGCATCGGTCATAGCTGTCATGATAAAGCCCGGAGCAATGGCATTGGCACGGATACCACGCGAACCGAGTTCCTGTGCGATAGACTTGGCCAAAGCAATCATACCTGCCTTCGAAGCAGAATAGTTAGCCTGTCCGGCATTACCGTGAACACCTACTACAGAAGCCATGTTGATGATGCTACCGGCTTTCTGACGCATCATAATCGGAGTACATGCATGGATAAAGTTGAACGCCGACTTCAGGTTGACGTTGATTACCATATCCCATTGTTGTTCGCTCATACGCATCATCAAACCGTCGCGAGTGATACCTGCATTGTTAACCAGAATATCAATGCGGCCAAAATCGGCATGTACGGTCTCAACAACCTTAGCTGTATCTTCGAAGCTGGCTGCATTCGAAGCATATCCTTTGGCCTTTACACCCAACGCTTCAATTTCTTTAACTGTAGCTTCGGCATTTTCATCGATCACCAGGTCGGTGAAAGCGATATTGGCTCCTTCTTGAGCAAACTTCAGAGCGATAGCCTTACCGATGCCACGAGCGGCGCCGGTGATAAGGGCTGTTTTTCCATTTAATAATCCCATAATTGTAATTGATTTATGAATGATTGATAATTATACTTTCTTTCCCAAGGCACCCAATACCAGACGTGTCACATAACGGTCACGCGTATCATCGTCCAGATTGGCACCGACATGCCCCCGGATATAAGGTGCCTCAATACCCTTTATACTGTAATGCATGATTTCGGCTGTCATGTCCAAATCGTCGATATCGAACACGCCTTTCTCCATTCCTTCGCGCAAGACATCCCTGAAAATCAATATTTCATTGGCATCGAAGCGCTTACGGACTTTCTCAACCCGCCATATATCGCGGAAGAAATTGGCACGCAACGTACCGTTACGGTAAACCACCTCTTTCACCGCATCCAGATGGGTATAAATCATTTCCATCAGTTTCAGATCGGGCGAAATATCCTTCTCGACTACGCGTTTCATCATGTCCGAAAGGATATCGAGTTCCGACTCGACAACAGCCATGTAGATGTCTTCCTTACTTTTAAAATAGGTATACAGCGTACGTCGGCCTTTCTTGGAAGCGAGGGCGATATCATTCATCGTGGTATTCTCCACCCCCATCTTTGCAAATAGCTGACGAGCTACATCCACTAACTTGGCTTTTGTCTTCGATACGGTCATAGGTTAATTGCACATTGCTTAATAATTTGAGCAAAAGTAAGACTTTTCCGCATATATTACAAACAAATAAAGCAATTAATACCAATCTGGAGTTGAAATACATGCTTCGGACGCAGATGGCACAGATAAACATGGAATTTATAATTCGCCCCATATTGAAGCAACGCTTATATGGACAAATCTCATTGAACATCGCATCATCTTCGTCTGAAAAAATTTGCTTGCTCATACAGATAATATCTTCCCAAGTATTGCCTCCATTATCAACCAGAAAAAAAATATTCTGCAAAAAATTTGCATATTCAAATAAAATCCGTACCTTTGCACTCGCAAATGAGAAACATCGCGGAGTGGAGCAGTTGGTAGCTCGTTGGGCTCATAACCCAAAGGTCGTCTGTTCGAGTCAGGCCTCCGCAACTAAATATAGAAAGAAAGGTGACCCGCAAAGGCCACCTTTTTTGTTATATTCCTCCTTTCCTTTCGTGGGGCAGTGAGCCACTCAATCAATCTGCCTGCCACATAAAAAAATCCTCAGCAATACACTTGCCCATCCCCACTGCCTATTATAATAAGGTGGAATTATCCTTCTGCCGTAAAACCCTACCGCATTCCAATACCACGTTCCCCCAAAAAAGAACTTTTTTATGCGAGAACTATTGTTTTTCTAAAAATCCTCTTTATATTTGCAGTGTACTATTATACTAATACACTTAATCAGCAGAAGGAAAGGCAAAGATACAGGTTGATAAGGCCTGCACTTGTATCTTGGAGCCTGACATCTGACTTTAAACAAATTACGGTATGTTGCAAGTAAAAAACATTTCATTCAGCTATCACCGCAAGAAAAAAGAAGTCTTGCACGACTTCTCGCTTGCGCTGGAAAAAGGAAAGGTCTACGGGCTGTTGGGCAAGAACGGTACCGGTAAATCTACACTGCTCTACCTGATGGCAGGTCTGCTTACTCCGAAGAGTGGAGAGGTTACGTTTCACGACTTAAATGTCCGCCGGCGGTTACCTGCCACTTTACAGGACATGTTTCTGGTTCCGGAAGAATTCCAGCTTCCGGCTATCTCACTGGTAAGTTATATCGAACTGAACAGTTCGTTCTATCCGAAATTCAGCAAAGAAGACATGGTGAAGTATCTGCACTTCTTCGAAATGGATCTGGATACTGACCTGGGCAGCCTGTCAATGGGACAGAAGAAAAAAGTCTTTATGAGTTTCGCCCTTGCCACCAACACTTCGCTTCTGCTGATGGACGAGCCGACCAATGGTCTGGACATCCCCGGCAAAAGCCAGTTCCGCAAATTCATTGCATCGGGCATGTCGGACGAACGAACCATTGTGATTTCTACCCATCAGGTACGCGATATAGACAAGGTGCTGGATCACGTACTGATTATAGACAACAGCCGCATTCTGCTTGATGCATCGACAAGCGATATCTGCGACAAATTCATGTTTGTAGAAAGCGACGACCGCACGCTGGCCGCACAGGCTCTATACACGCTGCCATCCATACAGGGCAATTATCTGATGTTGCCTAATACAGACGGTGAAGAGACTGAGTTGAATCTGGAATTATTGTTTGGTGCAACCCTGTCCCTGCCGGAACAGATTGCCGAGATGTTTCACCCCACAAAATAGCAAAGAATATGATAAAAGATACTTTTTTCAGCATGCCTCGCTTTGCCAGTATCTGTCGCAAAGAGATGGTGGAAAGCTGGCGCCCCAACCTGCTCCGTTTCGTCATGATGTACGGCATCATGGCCATCATTCTGATATGGGGAGGTTATTTGCAATACTCAAGCGAACTGCCCGGAAGTCATTATTCCGAAGACATCATGTGGAACATGACAGTGACATTATTTGTCATAGCCATACATATCATGGGAATGCTGAGCGCTTCTTTCGTCATGGAACGGATGAAAAGCAAAACCGGACGGATAAACATCCTGATGACACCCGCCACCATGTTCGAAAAGTTCCTCGCACGATGGCTGATATATACTTTTGCCTTTCTGGTATGCTTTCTGATAGCATTCAAACTGGCCGACTGGACACGCGTAGTGATTTACAACATCTTCTACCCGGACATCGAACCGATAGCTCCCGTACCTTGGGATTATTTTCTGAAATCGGGATTCTATCAGGCTAAATCAAGCATCAGCATTAACATAGCCGTTTATTTCTGCCTGCAATCTTTCTTTGTACTGGGCAGCGTCATCTGGCCCAAACGCTCGTTTGTCAATACTTGCGTAGCCCTTGTGTGTATCAGCATTGCATACATCACGGTAGGAGTTATTGTTGCAAAAGTCTTTGCAGAACAATTTAAAGTACATGTAATAAACGGGATATACAGCTCGGAGGATTCTTTCAGTTTTGTTGTCATTAGCTTATGTTCATTCATAGCCCTGTTCAACTGGACGCTCGCCTATTTCCGTTTCAAAGAATCAGAAATCATAAATCGCTGGTAACATGAATTTTAAAGAAAGCAAAGCCATCTATCTGCAAATTGCAGACCGTATCTGCGACGAAGTATTACTCGGAAAATACGGGGAAGACGAACGCATACCATCGGTCAGAGAATATGCAGCTGTGGTGGAAGTTAATGCCAATACCACTATGCGCTCGTACGACTACCTGCAATCGCAAGGAATCATCTACAACAAGCGTGGCATCGGCTACTTTGTTTCACCCGGCGCATCCAAACTGATACTTTCGCTACGACGCGAATATTTTCTGAAAGAAGAAGCCGACTATTTCTTCAAGCAAATGTACACCCTCGACATTAAGCCTGAAGAACTCTCGGCCATGTATCAAGAGTTTATAAAGAATAAAAATAAAGAAAACGAATTATGAAACGTACCACATATATTATAATAGGAATGCTGTTTGCCGGAGCAATACTGGTGATTGGCACCCTGGCATCTATTCTCAGCACAGGTACCACCTGGGAAGAATCCTGTTTAGACATCAAAGGAGAACAAACAAGCAGACAAATGCCCGAATGCAGAGTTGTACACCTGATGTGTAAAGTGGAAGCACAGGATCTCGAAGAAAGGCATGTCAGCTTTGAACAGACAACACTGAAAATCGGCCCAACCGATTCACTGACCGGCAACCTGACATACACTTCCGAATTAAACAATTACATGGAATGGAAGACAGCAGGCGACACCCTCCAAATTTATTTCTCGTTCCCGACAGACAAACTGGCTCCACAATACCAAAAACTGAAATGGCTGAGAGTACGTTGCGAAGCTATCCAAATGAATATTCCCCAAGGAGTAGAGGAAATCATCTCAGAAAGCTATAACATGCATACACAGTTCAGCGGCCTATCCCGCGACTCACTTGCGTTCAATATCAATAGCCAAGGAGCAACGCTCATTAATGATTGCCGGATAAAATCCCTTTCAGCCAAGGCTCCAGCCCTGTTTTTCCAGAGTGGACAAGTAGATAACTTATATCTCAATCTTGACTTTATCACAGAGTGGACAGTTGACACAGATTCATTCCATATCGACACCGAACACCTTAGCGGCTCATACGAACCTAACTGTTATTTGCAAAAAAATGAATGCCGCCAGGTGCTCTGGACTCCGCTGAGCGAAAAAGCCGAACTGAACATCAAGCTGAAAGAAAAAGCCAGAATCAACGTCATAGAGTAAAGCACTATCCACGCTTTACATCGTTCCGGTGGAGCACTTACAGTAGGATCAATCAAGAAACAAAAACGAAAGGCAACGCTGCCACTGAAACTTTCTCCTTCATCAGGTTACGGTTTCAAGGGCAGCGTTACTTTTATATACTTATTCAGCCTGTACAATATTCTATTTTCCGATCCTTAGCCAGTCTGACTCACAGCCTGGTTAATCTTCTCCAGCCAATTTTGCCTATTATCCTTCTAAAACTCCCCAGTTATCCCCAGTGAGTGCACCAGTTATTGCACTCCCAGTGCAGTAGTCAGTGCACTCGCAGTGCAACAGTTGGTGCACTAACAGTGCAGCAGGCAGTGCACTGGAACGGCACAGTTAGCGTATTTGGAAGGAAGAATTCAAAAGAATAACATGCGGGATATATCGTTTTTCAGGCGCGGCCTTCCCCGTGGCTTTCCGTGGCATCCGTGCCTGAAGGGAAAAAAAGAATTCTGCGTGCATGCGGAGG
>NZ_JAULLJ010000041.1:0-27855 GCF_030518095.1 Bacteroides sp. ET489 | reverse complement strand
AGTGGAAGCTGCCGCACAGGGGCGCGAACAACAGGAACCGCAACGCCAGCAGACACCCACGTACCGCTACAACGAGAACATGATTAACTGGGAGGAGTTGGGTAAGTTCGGCATATCCAAGGAAATGCTGGAGCAGTCCGGACAGCTGGACAGCATGCTGAAAGGATACAAGACCAACAGAACCATGCCACTGACACTCAACATTCCTGGGGTACTGACCGCAAAACTCGATGCACGCCTTTCGTTCATATCCAACGGCGGGCAGGTCATGCTGGGCATCCACGGTATCAGAAAAGAACCGGAACTGGACCGTCCTTATTTCGGACATATCTTCACGGAAGAGGACAAGAAGAACCTGCGTGAAAGCGGGAACATGGGACGCGTGGCTGACCTTAACCTGCGTGGCAACACGACAGAACCGTGTCTGATTTCCATCGACAAGAATACCAACGAACTGGTAGCCGTCCGACAGGAGCATGTCTATATCCCGAATGAAATCAAAGGGGTAACCCTGACTCCGGACGAAATTCAGAAACTGAAAAACGGAGAACAGATATTCGTAGAGGGAATGAAATCCAATCAGGGTAAAGAGTTTAATGCCAATCTGCAATATAGTGCGGAAAGAAGAGGCATCGAATTTATTTTCCCGAAAGACCAGGCTTTCAACCAGCAGACGCTCGGCGGTGTACCGCTTTCCCCCATGCAACTCAAAGCGTTGAACGAAGGACACACCATCCTTGTAGAGGATATGAAACGAAAGAACGGCGAACTGTTTTCCTCCTTCGTTACCATGGATAAGGTAACAGGCGGTCTCCAATATACGCGCCACAATCCGGAAACGGGAGAAATCTACATACCGAAGGAAATCTGTTCGGTACAACTCACACCGGAAGACAAGGAAGCGTTACGCAAAGGGCAGCCCATCTATCTTGAGAACATGATCAACCGTAAAGGTGAGGAATTCTCGTCATTCGTCAAGCTGGACCTGGCAAGCGGAAGACCACAGTATTCCAGAACTCCTGACGGTTTCAACGAACGACAGGCACCTACCATCCCGGCTGAGGTTTACGGACACCTGCTTTCGGCACAGGAAAGAGCAAATCTTCAGGACGGAAAGGCCATCCTCGTAACGGGTATGAAAGGTCCCAACGGCAAACCGTTCGATTCCTATCTGAAAGTAAACGCAAACACCGGACAGCTGCAATATTTCCAGGAAAATCCGGATGTACGCCGTAATACCTCACAACGTGCTTCACAGACTGACAATACCCAGCAGCAGGAACAGAAGAAGGGAGCAAAACAGGCTGTCTGACCTGAACGGGATTCAAATCATTCAAATCATCAATTACTAAAAAAGGAAAGAACATGAACAAGAACAATCATCATATCTACAAGGCTGAACAAATCGACTGGGAAAAACTGGAATCGGTAGGTATCAGCAGATCGCAAATTGAAAAGGACGGAAACATGGACCTGCTCCTTCAGGGAGAGGAAACCAATGTCATGTCCATTAAAATCAAGACTCCTGTATTTTCACTTACAATGGATGCCACACTCAGTCTGATTGAAGACGAGAATGGAAATCCGGTCATCAGCGTAAACGGTATCAACCCTTCAGGTGAATAAATAAGAAACCATAATGCATCATCTCTCTTTCCATACGGACTTACCGTATGGAAAGATATAAAAAACAGAATTTATCATGATTGCCATATTAACAGACAAACCAAGTGTAGGAAAAGAAATCGGAAGAATCATCGGTGCAACCAGAGTAAGAAACGGATATGTGGAAGGAAACGGCTACATGGTTACGTGGACTTTCGGGAACATGCTGTCACTGGCCATGCCGAAGGACTACGGAACCCAAAAGCTGGAACGGAATGATTTTCCTTTCATCCCATCCGAATTTGAACTGATGGTACGTCATACACGCACCGAGAACGGATGGATACCGGAGATTGATGCCGTGCTCCAGCTTAAAGTAATCGAGAGGGTGTTTCAGGCATGTGACACCATCATTGCGGCTACCGATGCCAGCCGTGACGGGGAAATGACATTCCGCTATGTCTATCAATACCTGAACTGTACACAGCCTTGCTTTCGTCTGTGGATTTCCTCTCTTACTGACGAGTCTGTACGTCAAGGCATGGAAAATCTGAAACCGGACAGCTGTTACGACAGCCTGTTCCTCGCTGCCGACAGCCGCAACAAGGCGGACTGGATTCTCGGAATCAACGCCAGCTATGCCATGTGCAAGGCGACGGGCCTCGGCAACAATTCCCTCGGACGGGTACAGACACCGGTACTGGCTGCCATCAGCAGACGCTACCGTGAAAGGGAGAACCATATTTCATCGGACAGCTGGCCCATCTACATCAGCCTGCAAAAGGACGGCATCCTTTTCAAGATGCGCCGCACACAGGATCTTCCCGACAAAGAATCCGCAACAATGTTTTTCCAGGACTGCAAGCTGGCACATCAGGCACAGATTACAGGTATCCGTCACAGCGTTAAGGAAATACTTCCACCGGATCTGCTTGACCTGACACAACTTCAGAAGGAAGCGAACATCCGCTATGGTTATACCGCATCAGAGGTATATGACATCGCACAGTCCCTTTATGAAAAGAAACTGATTTCCTACCCAAGGACTTCCAGCCGTTATCTGACGGAGGATGTGTTTGACTCGCTTTCACCAATCATGGCGCGTCTGCTATCATGGGAGCTGTTCCCTGCCGCTAAAGAAACTGGAGGTATTGACATATCCAGTTTGTCCCGCCACGTAATAAGTGCAGAAAAAGCCAATGTACATCATGCCATCATCATTACTGGTATCCGTCCCGGAAATCTGTCCGAAAAGGAAATGCAGGTTTACAGACTTGTAGCCGGAAGGATGCTCGAAGTATTCATGGCTCCATGCCGCATAGAAACGACAAATGTTGAAGCGGTTTGTGCGGCGCAACATTTCAAGGCCGAACAAACAAGAATCATTGAAGCCGGCTGGCATGACGTGTTCATGCGTTCCGACATGGTTCCAAAATCGGGATATTCTGTCAATGAACTCCCCGAAGTGAAGAAAGGTGATAACCTGAATGTATGCGGATGCAACATGGTACACAAAAAACAACTGCCGGTAGATCCGTTCACGGATGCAGAACTGGTGGAATACATGGAGCTGAACGGACTGGGCACGGTATCCTCACGTACCAATATCATCCGTACACTGGTTAACCGTAAGTATATCCGTTATTCAGGGAAATATATTGTTCCGACCCCGAAAGGTATGTTCACCTACGAAACCATCCGTGGAAAGAAAATTGCGGATACTTCACTCACCGCAGACTGGGAAAAACAACTGACCGGACTTGAAAGCGGAATGATAACCGGGCAGGACTTTCTTAATAGGATCAGGACTCTCGCCAAGGAAATGACCGATGACATTTTCAACACCTATTCCACAAAAGAAGAATAACATCCATATCAATATAACCACAAGAATGCAGGCCGGAAGGTCTGCATTTTTTGTGTCCATACAGAAAAGAATCTGTTTTTCCGCTTTTAAGCGGCAAAGGTCTTGGATTGCCTGCCTTTTGTCGCAAGGCTGCCCTGAAGGGCTTGGCTGGACAGGAAAAAATCATCCTCGCTACGCTCCGGTATTTTTTCCTGCCAGGCCTTGCGCAAAAAGGCAATCCAAGAGGCCGGAGGCCTATAAAATCGGGAAAACACATCCCGATGGGATTATTCATTCATAAAATTAATGATTATGAAACTACAGATTATCGAAAGTATCAGCAAGCATGCGGTAACCCTGGTATTGGTTATCGGAATACTTATGCTGACAGACAAAGGTATCATGCCTACCGGTATGATTGCACTGCTACTGCTCACCGGAGGAATCATAGGATTTCTTTTCAGATCCCTTCTACTGATTGTAAGGATAGCATTTATCTTTTTCATTGTCGGACTCCTGTTTTTCTAACCAATAAAACCAACAGATATGAAAACAAGTACATGTATATCTTCTGCTCCTGTCATGCCGGCTGTATGGCCACAGAGCGAACATATCAGACCGGTCAAAAGACGTATGCCCAATACAGTTGATGAGCCTAAAAACATCGGCTACTATCTGGAATCTCTGCGTGATATTTCCAGCAACCCTGACAGAGAGAATGTCCTGAAAGAATTCTTCAAGGAAACTTATGTATAACCATAAAATTTTTCAATTATGTTTTTTCAATCAATTTATCAGATGATTACAACAGGTACGGATCTGAATATCAATATCCGTAAAGTGGACAACAGCCTGAGCGTAGCAGTCATGCCACGGCGGAACAGCCTGAAAGAGGATACGCGGCAGAACATGGTGCCGCTGGTAGTGAACGGAACACCGGCAGAACTGGATATGGGTTTCCTGCAGACCATACTACAACCGATACAGAAGGTACAGGGACTGCTTGTCAATGCGGAAAATTTCGAGAAACAGGCAGAAAAGGCTACATCACAGGCCAAATCATCCAAAACTCCAACAGTACCGGCCGAATCAAAGGAAGCCAGGGAAAAACGGGAAAAGATGGAAAAACTCCTCAAGAAGGCTGATGAAGCAACTGCCGCAAAAAGGTTCTCCGAAGCAATGACATGGCTGAAACAGGCACGGGTGCTGGCTCTTTCAGAAAAACAGAAGGAGATTGACGAAAAGATGCAGGAAGTACAGAAACAGGCCAGCGAAGGAAGTCTGTTCGGTATGACAGAGGAACCGGCGCCGGTAATTCCCCAACCACAAGGCAGCATGAACGGTCAGCCACAGCCTGGTATGCAAATAAGCATATTCCCGGAGCAACAAACCCATACTATGAATCCTGAACCTGTCATGCAGCCTGCTACACAACATATTCCGCAGGAAATGCCTCAACCGGTATATGGAACGAACGGAGCATATATCCAACCAGCTCCAAACCGCCCTGTGATGCAAGGAACAGGTATGCCACAAGGAGCTACAATGCAGCCATATCCGCAGCAGCAGGTACGGCAACCGACAAACGGACATATACCGAACGGAACGGTACAAATACAGAACGGAAACGGACGGGAATACCAGACTGCACCGGCAGCCCATGATACATTCTGCTTCGATCCGGAAGACGAAAATGACAGGGAGCTTCTAAGAGAGGACCCGTATGCGGAATATCCGGATTTTCCGGCTGAGTACCGGATGAAGGACGAGGCACAGGTAGAAATGATATACTGCTGATATGCACAATAAACGATTTGTAAAACCAATAAACTATAAACAATATGGCACTGGAAATTAAAGGTATGAAAAGAACATTCAAAATGAAGAAGAACAGTCAGGAAATCGTACTGGATGATCCGAACGTAAACATGTCTCCGGCTGAAGTAATGGATTTCTATTCAATGAACTATCCGGAACTGACCACCGCGACCGTACACGGACCGGAAATCGAAGACGACCGGGCAGTATATGAATTCAAGACCACTATCGGAGTAAAAGGGTAAGAACATGAAAAAAGGACAACATAAAAATAAAAAACCATGTACACAACTTACGGAACGGGCTTTGGAAAATTTAGCCAGACTTATCATATCGGAACTCGAAAATACGGACATAAGCCGGGGCATCAGGAGCAGAAAGAAAAGAAAACTCCCTCCAGCAGAAAGCCTCATGGTTTTCTAAACACGAAAATACCTTCCATCGCTCCCGACCTGTATGTGAAGAATGACAGGGATGTAACGGTAAATGTCACCATCAAAGAGAATCTTGATTTCCTGTACCGTTCAGCCATGAAGTATGCGCAGCTCCTGGATGTGGAGCTGCCATACCATCCTACAGGCAGGACTTCCATAAGAGAAAAAATATGCCTGCTTTATAATACGCTGGATTCCATAGTATCTCATCATGTAAATCTGGAACTTGTCGGTGACAGGCTCCAGTTCTGTATCTATCATTTCCATGAATGGCCTGATTACACCCTGTTCCTGATACCGATAGATTTTACAGAAAGACTGAAAGGTGAAATCAAAAGGATCACACTGGAGTTCATCAGAAGGTTCATCAAGTATCACAGGATGATGGATATAACCGATACCCCTTATTTTGAGATGTCGGAAGTCTGTATCGATTATGTGGACTTTGAACAGCTCGATGAGGAAGAGAAAAAGGATTTGTACAGAAAGGAAAAGCTTTTCAGGTCATATGAGAAAGGGAGAATCCACAGGAAACTGTGCCGGATGCACTCCAAGGCTTTCTGTAGGAATCTGGAAGAACATATCCGCAACTGTAATCCTTCCAGCAATAAGGAAAAAAGACTTTTGGAACTGATTACCGAAGGGATGTCCCTGATTGCAAAAGACAGTCCTCATATCTTGAATTATGATTATGACTATGCAAGCGAAAAGGAAAGGGATTTCGAACCGCTACCGCTCGAATATCAGATTCTGCTTACCTATTCCATTACGGATACGGTTACCAAAGACATGGAAAGCTGTTTCAGTACTGACTGTCAGGAAACATATAACCAGACTCCCGTATCATTTACCTTCATCACACCGGAAACTGAAAAACTGTTCAGACCAGAGAATTATCCGGAACGGTTCTCAAAATGGTTTGAGAAATTTGTAGAACATGTTACCTATAATTTATAAACATCATGAATGAACTGACCCAAAATATTCAAAAAATGATGGTACTGAAGGCTGCAATCATAGCCTACAAGTATGAAGACAAAAGAAATTTTGATACCAGGTACTTTATAGAATTGCGTCCCATCGGGAAAAGCGGACAGATGGGGGCAGGTATCCCCGTCACATACGAATTCATGAATACCCTGCTGGAATCCTATACGGAGGAAATGAGCGGGATACCGGCAGGCAGAGTCCCCGAAAACATGCTGGCCTGCAATCCGAGAAAAGGACAGGAAGAATATATCTGGTACAACCCGCCCGGAAAGAGACAGATGTTCTTTCACAAAGACCTCAATATACAGGACGGCACATTCAATCTGCCGGGAATTGTCTACCATGTAAAAAACGGAAGCATGGACGTATTCGCCTTCAAGGGAAAACGTCCGGTGGAGACGACTCCACTGTTCCGTGCCCCGTTCTTCAACGTGACCGGATCAAGTGTCTGCCTTGGCAGTAGTTCTCTGGAAAAGCCACAGAACCCGACTTTCCTTTCCCTGCTGGAATACTGGGAAAAACGGTTCTGGCTGACTGAATTCTCTCATCTGGGAGGAAATGTCAATCCTACCATTTCAAATCTTGTCATCGTCACCGAGAACATAAGAAACAATCCGTTCGACATGAACGAACTCAAGCCCATGAATAAAAAACTTAAAGACATACTTCCATGAAAAAGATACATTTTACCGACCGCTACCTGCTCAATCCGCGTCATCCGGTAACGGTATTCGTCATCGGAGCCGGAGGTACCGGCTCACAAGTGATAACCAATCTGGCACGTATGAGCATGGCACTTCAGGCATTAGGTCATCCGGGACTGCATGTCACCGTATTCGATCCCGATACGGTAAGCCAGGCCAATATAGGACGCCAGCTTTTCAGTGAGACGGAACTGGGACTGAACAAGGCCGTATCACTTGTCACACGTATCAACCGTTTCTTCGGATACGCATGGACTGCCGAACCGCAATGCTTCCCCACCAGAAACTTTTCTGGAGAAAGCACAGCAAATATCATCATTACCTGTACGGACAATATACGTTCACGTCTTACACTTTGGAAGTTCCTGAAGAAAGTCCGCAAAGAAAACTTCAGTGACCATTCGGCTCCCATATACTGGATGGATTTTGGGAACAGCCAGACAAAAGGACAGGTCATCATCGGGACGGTACGTGAGAAAGTTCTCCAACCTTCTTCACAGGAATATATTCCCATGCCCAAAATGAATGTCATCACCGAGGAAGTGGACTATGCAAAAATCAAGGAAAAGGAATCGGGACCAAGCTGTTCACTGGCAGAAGCCCTGGAAAAACAGGATCTGTTCATTAACTCCACACTGGCACATATCGGATGTGATCTGCTCTGGAAAATGTTCAAGGAAGGAAAGACACTGTATCGCGGTGTCTATATCAATCTAGATACATTGAAAATGACCGCAATTCCGGTATAATGACGGAAGTGACCGTATCATCTTTCCATCAGAATACGGTCACTTATTCTATTTGCTACTTATTATTTACTACGTTCTTACCACGCTGGAGCAGGAAACTCCGTATCTCTGAGGCGAGATAGAATGATTTCCCGTTCTTTTCCACCGAGTAATATTTAATCTTACCCTCTTGCCTGTAACGTGCCAGAGTTCTTTGTGACACACCAAGGAGTTCTGCCAGATCTACATTATCAAGAAGTTTATCCCCGTTCATACATTCTTTCAGACGGTTCATCTGGTCCAGTTTTTTTTCAATGCGGGCAAATCCCTCAACCATAGTTCCTATCAGTCTTTCGAGTATCTCATTATCTATGTATGACATAATTACAATGTTATTAAGTGAATAAATCGATACTCTTTTCGTGCGCACTCTAAGAGTATATACTCATAATAGTGAGAATAACATGCCAAACAGATAAAGAAAATAAAAACATTTTGTATACGTCTGTTAATCAGATATATAAATTAGCATCTTAATTTTCTGCTGTAAACCGAAAGTGTAAACCATTTAAAGCATGGCTATTACCAAGTTTACATTTCTATAACGACACTTATTATACTTTAGAACTAATCTTATAAAAGAGGTTTACTAATAGCTTTACCCCTCCTATTCATTTAGCTTTAATATGCTTTACAAAATAGGCTTTATATTTCATGCATCAAAGTATGAAATATAAAGCCTGACTTTTTACTGAAAACAGTTTACGAATGGATTAGTAGTTAAATTTTCATCCTATTTCAATATATTTACCAGAATCAAATCCATTCTCTAAATGCTCGTTTTGGAAAATATATCCCATCTGATTGGACAGTAATTTAGTACCACCAATCTCAGAGTCAATATTTGTATGTGAATGTCCATATATCCATGCATCAATCCGGTTATCACAGATCAAATTTCCATATTCACTTGCAAAGGCACTATTCAGTACAGAACCTTTATGATATGGTGCTACAACCTGAAAGGTAGGCAAATGATGTGTTACAACAATGATATGTCTTGCCTTACTTTCCATGATACTTTTCCGGATAAAACTGATACAAACTTCGTGCATCTCATTATACTCTTCTATCTGGAGCAATTTCCCATTATAATTTATCTGCCGGAAATCGTTCATGCCTTTCCACACGAAATACTCGTCGCTCGGACTGATTCGCGACCATAGCGTACTTAAAACAAAATCGGTATCGTCTATACTTACGACCTGATTTTGATAATATCCCACGTTTTTACGTAACATCCATTTCCATTGTAAACCACGCTCCATTACATCCGAATAATTATAATACTCATGGTTACCTGGAACAATCAAGACTTGCCTATAGTTCTCAGATGCCCATTTCCAAAACTTAGCCCGTGGGGTAATCTTATCCTTCAAATAGAATATATCACCAGCTAATACCAATACCTCACCAGTTACTGGCATCTCATTCTGTTTCAGAAATATGCTATGCTCCTGAAATTCTAGGTGCAGATCACTCATGTATTGTATTCGCATTATATGTTGTTTTTGATTGTTCAACCTGATTATTAATGATACGAATGTAAGATTTAAGACGATAAAAAAGAGTGTATAATACCAGTTTTTCCACTGCAAAGAATTCATGGTTCATTACAAATCTCGCATTCTCTATTACCCAAAATACTGGCGCCTATCCACCAGCAACATCGTTATTCCGAGTCGAACATTTTTCTAAATTCTACTGAATAATCAGAAGCCCTGTCATAATCATACATCACTGCAGCATTCTCCTCATTCTTGTCTTCAGCATTCTTCGACCAATTGTAAGAACCTGTTATTACAAACTGATTATCAATAATACAATACTTATTGTGCATTATTCCCCCTCGTGAACCACGAACTGCCTTAAATGGTATTCCATCTATGTTAACTCCAAACTTTGAATTCGTATGATCATCATAGAAAATAACCTTCACATCAATCCCTTGTTTATGCTTTTCAACTAATTTGTCTGCTATACTTTGATTCGTAAACCATGCCATACATACATGAATTGACACCCGAGCCTTATCAAGATCCTTGATTATTTTATCCGCTATATCATTGAAATAAGCATCATTTCTTACAGGTTTCTTATCTGCAAGAATCCCCCGTGAAAAAAATCTATTCAAAGCTTCGACCATTTCTTTTTCACAATCTTCAGCTTCTACCATCGATTTTGGATAAACAGTCAGTGTATTTCCAGGATGATCCTTACTAGCACTTGGAGTTATATTAACTGTTTTTATAACATTCAATCTTTCAACAACCTCCTTTGCATCCTTAGCAATAGAATCATCTAAAAAGTACACCTTTACATATTGTTTACCAAATGTTTCTCGGATTTCAGTACTAAAATTCATTCTTTTATGCATATCAGTTCCTATTATAATTGTTCCATTATTATTCTCAACATATAGTGATTTATCACCGTTTTGAATAATTGTACGATTTTTACTATTTTTCTCATCAAATATTGCCCCCGGTTCAATCACCTTTTTCTGTATTTCTTTTTTACGGTTTGCTAAATATGTTTCATAATCCTTTTCAGCATTTTTTGCATATTCAAATAATACAGGATACTTAGTAAGTGGTGTAGATCTTTCCCATAACCCACGAATTATAACTTCATGCTCCGCTATAAAATCTAGTTCCTTTTGCTCCGTTGATAGTTTCGAGTATCTCAACCCATTGTGATTATCAAGATACATCTTCAGGTACTTACAGTAATAGTCTCTGATGAAAATATCTCTTTCTTTCAATTCAACATAATCATCTTGGGCTCGGTCATATCGAAGATTTATAAGATAAACAGCAGCAAACCCCCATGCTATCTTTGGACACTCTTTTTCTCTTTCTGTATCACTCTTTCTTGCAAAATTTCCATCTGTTGCAATTACAGAAAAGCCTCCACAAGGGAATTGACAATTTCCTCTTTTGGGAGATAACCTAATATAGGGATATTCTGCATTAACAACCAAGATAAACTGATCATAATCATCCCCAACATTATTAAGAATATACTTGCTATAAATCAGCCTTTCTGATGGCCATCCATTATCTTTATAGAAATCCTCTTCCTTAAACAGTTGCTCCATATCGACTCAGTTTATATTTATTGTTCCTATATTTTTCTCCACATATACGGACTTCTCTCCGTTCTGAGTTATTTGACGGATTACAGTTGGTTGGTTTTCTCCCATAGAAATAATCTTCTCTTCAAGTTCTGCAGTTTTTCTAGCTGTTACTCTTTGGATTTCCTCCATTAATAATGCAGCGTCATTATCTATCATATCCTTAAAACTTCCAGTATTAATGTGAACTAAATAATACCAAAAATCATCTAGACTCTTAATGATAGCATCAATTTTCAAAAGCTCGCTTATGACATAATCAGAGCTACCAGGTTCTGTTTGTATTTGAATAGAGGCATGTACCTTCTGTTCCGACCAATAATCCTTTATCTCTTTAAGACCATATATATTTCTTGGTATTGGTTGCATATCTACAACCGGAAAAACTCTATTCCTTACATCTGAATTCTTAAATATTTCGGTCATCTCAAACATACAGTCAATAGACTTCAGATAAGGAGCTGTAATGAACATAATAACCTTGTCCGCACTTCCTATCTCTTTCTCATATTTAACAATATCATCTCTGTATTTAATATCCTGAACATCTATTGAATAATAAATACCGTTCTTTTCTAAACCTCTTTTAATGGCTTCCATTGCCCCATTATAATTCTCATCATGTTTATAAGAAATATATACCTTTTTCAATCGATTCTCCATAATCTTGTTATTATTATATCCTTTTAATGATTTGTTTATTACGTACTCAACCATTGGTTTCTCTCTGTTCTTCTGTGTACATATTACGACAATCGTATCATCAATACAATTCAGAGCCGCATCTAATTTATCCAAATCTTCCAATTCTATGCTTGACAAATCAATTCTTCCTAACATATGTATTACGGCTTTTCCGCTTGTACTAAAGTGTTTCAATATTTGAATTGCCAAGCTATAGATGATAACATCTTTTCTTTGTTCATCGGCAGTCATTAACTGATCCCTCAAAGCCGTGATGTCTCCGTTCTGGCATTGATGACACAATCCTACTAGGAACAATTCAAAGACATTTCCTTTAGAGGTCTGTATAAGATTTCCACTTATATACTTGAACGAGTTATTACTCCTAATATGTTTTTTAATCTCCTCGTCTGTTAAATCCGTATCTAATAGATACAACCCCGACCTCAACCCAGGATCCATCAACATTATGTTCAGTTGCTGCAGCTGAAAATCCTTATTCATTATCCAACTTATTGATAAAATTGGTTATTAAATACTTGTTGCTAGGATTCTGCATGATAGAATCTATCAAGTCCATTGCATGTTCCAACGTGTCTTGATATCTACTATCATTGAAAGACTTTATTCCATTATACGATTGAATTAGCACATCCACGACATGATTCACTATGAAGTAGTCGTCAGGCAATTCATGGACTAGAATCCTCTCTAGCCATTTCAACGTCTGCAAAGGATCTTTAATGGCATATCCTGCTAAAAATTCTATAAAGACACTTACCTTGTGTTTACTTAAAGGAGACGTAACATAAGCATCTGCAACTCTTTTCTGGATATTATCATTCCATTTGTCTGCATGATGAAATAAATTATCACATGCCTCTCCCATTTCTGAAGAATCAAACTGCGGTTCCATAAAATGGAGAATATAGTAAATGGCTTCCTCGTTTGTTCGTTGGCCAAGAGTTCCCAAGAAGTTTAATAAAGAAATACGAGCCTCTTGGTTATTTTCACACATTTTGTCAAGAAACACCTTGATGCGCTCGTCTTTATCGTTGTGTGCCCAAGCTAACCATAATATAATGACTTGCTCACGATAACATTCAGTGCAATCTGCCGCATGGCTAAAGAATTCCAACAATTCATCAATGGCATAATTGACAAAATACACTAGTGGATTATAATTATGAACAGGCATAGCCATTAACCTAGGATTAAAGTCATGCATCAGTTTTTTGAATAGCTCAACATTCCTGTTTTTATCAAGAATATTTAGTGTTGCCATATTTAAAAGTACTGCAGCTCTTGTATAAACAGAAGCAGTTTCTGCAATGCTTTCTATGGTTCGGAATATATCTTCTTTATATTTGTTCTCTTTGGCACACTCCACCAGCATGTAACCAGCATTACCTCTCGCTTGGTTAATACCCACATTATAAACATCTTTCATATCTTGATGAATATCCTCATCTGGCTCCTTGGCATTGAGCAATACATTGCAAAACAATTTGAAGACAGGCTCAGGTACAAGGCTCATTTTAGATACATCATTTAAGGCAAATAAAAGCGAATGTATACAGAAACCTCTAAAAGTTGAATTGACGTCATAATGTACTATATCAAGGATTCGCTCCATAACATGTACAGCATCATCTAAGCGTCCTGCATCCAACAACCCTTGCATTCCTGCTTGGGGATAATCCAAAAGTACGCGGTTGTCATCTAGTGCTTTATTAATCAAATCAATAAACTTGTTTGGTTCTTTCGCCACTACATTTCTAAATAGATGGCATTGCCCAGTCAAAGATGGTCTGTCCCAATCTATTATAGAGTTATCCGTATATGTTAGCATCGCTTTGTGCCATGTGTCAAGGTTCATCTTCATCCCTTGGTCTTCTCTCAATGATGTCCAGCCTGTATGAGTTGTCATTTGGGAAGGCATATCATTTTTTAATCTGGCTTCATTGAATTTCCTATCAATCCTTTGTCGCTCTTGATATGCTTGCCAGGACAATCTTCTGAGTTCTTCTTTATGTATAGCATGCAACGCTTTTCCCTTATGCAAATCAATATCAAGCAATGGATGACCGTATAAAAGTCTATTTTTAACATAATCCTTAAACAAGACGTGTTCTCCCTTGTCATCTATAGAAAGGATTCTTCTTATTATTGTTAACTTTTGCTCATCATTCCATAACGGGAATGCAGCTTTTAATGCTTCCATAGTCTGATACTCCACCCAACTCGGAGCATTGCAAAGAACAGAGCGATTGATTATTAGATTAAAGATGTTATCCTTAAACTTCTCAGGAAACTCTGTATAGACATATAAAGCAATGAAAACGAATCCTTCGTGCTCACTCTGAGCAAACTCCGTCAAATATAGTTCAACTCTTTCGTTATCAACTTCTTTCAAGAAATTATCTATAAGAATGTTTGCAGCATCTTCTATAAAATTTGAAACAAAATGTCCACCCGTCACTCTTTGAAAACTGTAGAATTCTGTAGAATTGCTTATTTCAGCACCATCTAAGCAAAATTTCGAATTATCATAAATAAGTTTCAGTATGTCCACTAATAGCTGAACTCCATGATTATGATGATCCCTAAGCAACTTCTCATACAGGAGCTTAACATCATGCCCAACTTCTATCCTATAAACAAGCTTTGACTCCTTCTCCAGCAATTGCAATCTGACATTTTCCTTCAACTCCTGACAAACAAATTCAGGATTATCCTTCATTATATTCTCCAGAAGACGTGTATGTTCAAGCGGCACTCTACTCTTAACCAGCTTATTATAAAGTACTATCAATTTCTTTGTATCGCAATTCAAATCATAATATTGAAGCAAATTACTAAAATACTCACAGTCCTCTTTGTTACTAAAATCAAATGTCGCCTCTAACTTGTCAAGAACAATCTCTGCACAAAGCAAAAGCGTCCTTTTGCTCATCAGCATGGTTTTCTCTTTATAATTTTTACTTAAACACTTCCACCCACCTTTACTTTCCATGATTTCCCAAATAGCCTTAAACCAATTAGGGGTATGCACAGACTCATATAACACGTCCATATAAATATTATCTTGAAAGACCTTTCTAGAGATAAAATTTATTTCATCATTCAAAGGTGTTTCAAAAAACGCCATATTGCTCAAGGCCAATGATTTCAAATGATACCGATATATATCTTTTCCATCGTCATTTTGCGCATAAAGTAGTTGGTCAATAATATGAATATACTCCTTAGGACTCTGTTCTCGAAGAAAAGTTAATATGCTCTTAACTGCAGCCCTAGAAAATAACCCTTGGTGCTGCCTTTTAAGTACTTCCAATAAATTGTATCCTTTTTCAGTAAATCTGCGTGCATATACATAATCAAACAACGTTTGATGAAAAAATTGAATCTGATTGCTCTTTGTCTTTAATAACAGCTCATGAGAGAACAGATATTGCAACTCAAAGCTGAAGTCTGTTTCAAACTCCCTAAGGTGTACAGACAACTCTTGACGTTTATACATAGTTGTGACCAGAGCATCCATTAAGGCTAAAAGACGTTCTTTATCAACCGTACGCATGCTATCATCAAGTATGTATTTTCGCCATAATTGATGATAAAGTACGTCCGTTGACAATGGGTATGTCAGTTGTTCTCCTGACTTTATCTTTAAAAATAAGTATAAATGTAACGGATTACCCAAAAATCGTAGAAGATTGTCATTTAAATGTTCCTTACATTCATTCTTATCAAGAATATCTAGAACTTGTTCTTTAGTAAAATCTTTAAGTTCCCATTTGTTCTTTATACGTAAACTATCAAGTAATGGATCGTATTCTAAATCATATGGTCTACAAGAAATAACCACCCTGACATTTGAAATCAATTGTACCTGCCTTATCAATTTTAAAAGAGAACGCAATGGTGTACGATTAGAAGACAGTGATAACGACAATGCATCAATCTGATCTATCAGCAGTATGACCCGTTTATATTGATGGGTCATTTCCTCCATAACAATTTCTATAGGTTTTGCAAGATGCATATTCTTACCAAGTTCATCTGTATCTGCAAACTCAACCTGATCAGATTTAATGCCTAATACTAGATAATCCTTATTTTCCTTCAATTCTTCAAGCAAGTCATGCATAACTATAGACTTCCCAACACCAGCCTTCCCATAAAGTAATGCCAATCTACAAGGATGTTCTGTAGATATCCTCCTTTCAATCCAATCTTTTATCTGATCAACCTCTTCTCTATGGATAGAAGGTTGTATAGTAGGCGCGTAGTCCTGCAACTCGTATGACCCTTTAACAAATGCAACAGAAGGCTCTTCTACATAGAGATTACCTACATAAATTTGTCCGCTATTTTTCTCTATATAAATTGGTGTTTGACCATTTTGATTAATAGTTCTATCTTCCATAACAACTTATCTTTACCGCTTAATGATTCACATAACATCCTCTGCTTCATATAAGATTATCCAATTCTTACCATCCCTGCCAACTGCACGAAATAATCATTTGACCAAATATCAAGTTCTTTTGGATTGCGGAGGAAAGGCAATACATCTTCTTTCACTTGTTTTATATCAGCTGTAGAGAGACGCTCAATGAGTTTTTCTTTGAATAACTCTAGAGTAATATTCTCATTGTTAAACTGCTTGCACCGTTCTGCCAAATGAGTAAAATCTAACGGAACATTATGACGTACATACCATTCAAAATCGTACCAATCACGACCTTTGACTCTATTCTTCCACACACGATAGACCAGTGCGTGCATCTTACCAGCAAACAAGTCTGGAAGTGTAAAACAGCGGGTCATAAATGAATGTGGCTGAAGCAAAAGCTTTTGTTCCGTTTTGAAGTTCAACGGTGGACAAGTATCTACTTCAATCTTTATCTTTATTGACTTCTCTGTTTGGAAAGTCACATCATATACATCGGTATTATCTTTAAGAAATGCCGATTCGACCTTTCCAAAATTCTTCTTATCTTTTTTCTTTATTTCAACCTCACGGCCTACCATTGCAAAGGCATCAATGATAGCAGGAAAATATTTCGTAAAATCGAACTTGTCATCTTGCGTAAGCAGTGAGAAATCCATATCCTCACTGAAACGCTGCAAGCCATGAAAGATTCTCAGGCAAGTTCCGCCATAAAACGCAGCCGACTCAAAGAAGCCCCCAGCATACAGGCCTGCAAGTATCATTTGTTGGTTAACTTCAAATATGGCGTTTCTCTTATGTTGCTCAGTTGTTAAATCATAACGAGAGAGCATATTATCGAATATTTCATTTTTCATCGTCTTAAGAATTTTAAAAGTGTCGAAATTGAATCAGCCTTTTTGCCTACATTAATATAATCTTCAAATATGGTTGCATCCATATTATAGAACTCATCCATATCCATACGAATATCCTGCTCAAGATATGTCTCTACATCCTTCATATAGCGAAGAATGACTTTTGAGGAATTGGCAATCAAATCACACAAAGCCTTTTCCGGTGATGCAATAAGAAATGCATAGTCACCTTTATTCATACTCCTTACTCCTATCGGAAATGCCTTTCTTGAAATATATTTGTAGTCATAATTGCCGACTGGAGTTTGAAAACTTCGGGGATGTTTTACTGTCATTGATTGATGAACATATACAGCCTCTGGGATAAGTCCATAATATCGTAGTGCAGTAGACATTGAAATATACGAAGGTGTATAGAGATGATTGGCGATTAACTCACTTGATAGAGTCTTTCCTGAATATTCTGGGTTGATCACATAAAGTCCTCGCTTCAGTCTGATGATAACCCCTTGTTTTTCGAGCCAAGTAACTTTCTTATTAGCAGACTTCAGTTCCGGATATAACGATTCAATGATTGAAGTCGTTACTGGAATGGTTCCTATTTCACTTAATTGTCTATCCATACTGCAAATATAGTAATATTTTGAACAATAAAAGAAATAATAATTCTTTTTCTGTTCAAAATATTACTACTAAGACCATCTTAAAAAATAGCGACTGCTGTCACATAATGATTACCGACAAGGTAGATTATTATCTAAAATTTCTCATCACTCACCGATTGTAAAGACCTCATAGCACTTAAAAATAGATTCTATTTTCATAGATAAGACACTAAAAACTCACAAATCTGTTCATCGATACAAACATCAAGTCCTACTTCATCTTTAAGTCTAAAAGAATAAAAAGCATCCTTTTCTTCTTTTTCGAACTGTGAAGTAAACGAGGCACTCATTGTTCCCAATACAGTTTATGAAACTTTTCACATTTAGTAGAAAACCCATGGGCTAAACCATTTTTGAGTCTGTGAGTATTTCATTGCCCATTTAGCTTTCTCAAGAATCGCTATTTTTCTAGCTTTTTCATAAAATTACATGATTAGAGATTAGGAACTGCACCGAATTTACCGAATTTATATGCCTTTTGGAGAGAACTGATCCTATTCAATCCCTTAAAATTTGTTAGAGGATACAGCACACTTGATCCATCCAGATTCTTTTCAGTAAACCAGACATTATCTTTTCTAAGCAAATCTTCCTCTCCTAACAGTCCATCATAATGTGTAGTGAGCAACAACTGGGCTTGCTCTGATTCTTTCAGAAAACGTTCAATAATATGTTCTATCAATTTTGGATGAAGAGAATGTTCGATATCGTCAACTGCAAGAAAAGCATCATTTTCAAGAATCTTTTGTACTTGAGCAGCTAGGCCAAACGTACGGATAGTACCGTCTGATTCAAACAGTTCTGGGAACCCATAATAGTCATTGTTACCATCATTAGATAAAACTTTATGCTGATACATGGTATAATTAATCGACCCCTTATATATTTCCTGCCTTTTGCAATTAATATTTGAAATATTGAAATCTGCGTCTTGTAGATATCTCAAAATATAATCTTTTACAGACTCATTCTTGATCGATTCTTTAGCATAACGATTTAAAGATGATGAAGATACAATAGCTGACATAACTTGATTGGTTAGATACTGAAGAACCGTCTCTAATTCTACAATATGTGTATTCACCTGCATATAAGCAGCAAAAACTGACATGTTATGCAAACACTTCAATGTTATTTCCTCTTTGACAGATTGCGACATTTTGATCTTCTGTCCAAATTTAATAACTGATACGTTATTCTCAGTATTTCTTTCAAATATAGTAGCAGGCTGTTGACTTGGATAATAGATTAGACCTTCCTTTGCTACGTGCCATCTATCTAAAGCTACAGAATAGACATAACGAACTGCTTTTTCCTCATTCTTCAAGTAGAACGAAATCGAATATTCAGATAACTGCGTCGAACTTGTTTTATTCAGGAGAAACGGAACTATTTGAATTTGTTCTGCCTTATTAAGTGGGGTATAAGTAATGAATGACTTGATAAAATCACAAACTTTAATAATATTACTCTTACCCGAAGCATTTGCTCCATAAATGATAGCCACTTTCAATAATCTCACATCACCCCCCAATTCGACAACATGATATGACTCCATATCCTTACTTCTATCAGCTTCAAAACTTAATATAGCCTCGTCTCTAAATGAGAACATATTCTTAAATCTAATTTCTGCTATCATGCTATCCATTTTTACAAAGATGACAACAAATTTACATATTAGTCATAAACATTAGAGTTTTTATGCTGATATAAAGACTAAGAAGTATCTAATTAAATGCTACTAATCCCATCCATCGATTCATAACAAATGAAAGATATTTGAAAGAAATTACAATCAACTATAAAAACTGCACTCATTAAGTTTCAATCTTTCATGAAACAAGTTCATTCTTCCTATTAGTTTGCCTTCCTCTTTCAAGGTACAAATACTACTACAAGCCACCTAAGGATACCTGAAGTTATGAGATAATAATATATCCCTATGTTGTTTTTCTCACCAAGTAAATACCACATTATTTTCTTGTGATATGTTTTGAGATAATCAAAGTGTAATAAAAAATAATTCTTTAGTTAATCTATAGACCTGGCATCAAAACAAATTATTGCACCTTCTTAGTTGAAGCAATATATATGCTAATTATCGGAAGACAAACAAAATAGAGATTTACAGATTATCCAGCTATAATATATTTTTGAACAAGTTGATCTTTGTAATATATTTCTATATTTCTCCCATTTATTTTTATTATTTTTATATCTGATGGACATAGCTTCAAAAGCCCTTCAATATAACCTAAGGCTCTATTTACAGTCCAGTTATCATGGTTACACCATGTCATATTCAAACCTTTATCTTCAATGATTGATAATAGGTCATTAAATGTTATATTTTCCATAATCTGATTTTACATTTATGATTGTTCTATATTTAAAAATTTACAAAGTACAATAGGCTCACTAAAGATAAAACCCTTTTCAATGTCTTATTTACAAAGGTAGTATAAATCATAAATGATTTAAAATATGATAAAAGAATAATCCTCTTGTTGTTTAGTAATGTCTATCATCTATCCCAATTTGATATTCTAACCATACTTTTGTAAAGAATGAACATATTAATATGCCAATATTCCCTATCTTTGTATAAATGGAAAATTGTGACAGCATAAAGCCTAAAATTCTAAAAAGAATAAAAACAGTTCTCGCTGAGAAAAGCAGAGTTAATAAATAGCTAGCTGAACAATTGAATGAAAATCTGGTATGGTATTCAAATGAATTACAAATAAAGCTTAATAACATCGAAGCTCTTATCCAAACTACAAAAATGCTAGAAGCAAGAGTCAATAACTGATTAAAAATAGAATAAATATATGGGAACAGGGAAATTATATAAATATCTGGATTTTAACGGTGGATTGATGATGATGTATAATAGTAATCTTCAATTTACCAACGCTACACAGTTGAACGATCCGTTTGATTGCCATCCTTCACTAATTGATTTCTCTAACGTTCCGAAAGAAGTATGTGGAGGATGGACTCCGGAAATAATCGAGGAATTAAAAAGGGAACCATTTCGTAGAACTAGAGAGAAGGCATGGATATGCAGTCTTTCTAAAATTCATAATTCAATTTTAATGTGGAGCTATTATAGCAAGCATCAAGGAATTTGTATCGGTCTGGATATGGAGAAAGCCCAAAAGTATCTTTCTCGTATGTATGGTAGTGTGATGATTGGTTGCTCGGAAGTGGAAGTACAATATAAAGATATTGTAGAAAAACCTGATTTTTTCAAGGACGCAAAAGATTTTTTTCAGTATCAAATATCGACAAAAGCCAAAGCTTGGGAGCATGAACAAGAAGTGCGTTTATTTATATTAAATCCATGGTCGACATATATGAAGCTGCTACCATGGCAAAATGATAATAAAGGTCCGATTGATTGGAAAGAAGTAAGAGCCTTCCTCGAAATTGGAGGAGAATGTTTCGACTCCGTATATTTAGGAGTCAATATGAATACCGAAGAAAAGTCAAAAATAATCCATGTTGCTAGAAAGTTGAATCCCAACATTAAGATTTTTCAAATGGAAATTGATTCAAATGCTTTTAGGTTAAATACAAAAATAATAGAGTAATATATACCAAGAAACTGACAAAAAATAACAAAGAGGAGACCATAGAAGCCCATACTTTTCAACAATCGCGACAGTTTAAGAGGAAATTCATCCATGACTGACAAGCGAGATTTGTAGTTGACTTTGCTTTTGTATAAATAAACAATGAACCCTATACAAGGTTATTCTATAATATATATTCATGAGCACATTAGAACTGAAATCCATAGCCGAGTTACAAGACCTGGCATTCTTCATCCCCGACTATCAGCGGGGTTATCGATGGACCCGACAACAAGTAGAAGACCTGCTCAACGACATTCTTGAATTCAGCCAAAAGGAAAATGCCGGCATCTACTGCCTGCAACCGCTGGTGGTCGTCAGAAAATCGTCGGACGAACAATTGTTGGACAAGATACACCAAGCCAACGACCTGAGCGAAGTGAAGCGTCTCCTGAATGGGCAATGGGAAGTAGTGGATGGACAGCAACGACTGACAACCATACGCCTCATCCTGGAAGTGCTACAGCATCCTCGTTTTTACGACATCAAGTATGCCACTCGTGAGAAAAGTGCCGAATTTCTGAACAAGATAGCCAGGCAGGACACCACACAAGAAAACGAAGACAATATTGATTATCACCACATCAGCCAGGCTGTTATTGTAATCCGCGAATGGATGGAAAAGAAAAATACCGAAAAATTCCTGAGCGTATTACTGAAACAAGTGAAATTCATCTGGTACGAAACACAGGAAGAGAACCCCAAGGAAGTATTCACACGGCTGAACATAGGAAAAATCTCGCTGACCAACGCCGAACTGGTAAAAGCCCTGCTACTGAACAAATCGAACTTCGACAGTGCCGATGACAACAAAATCAGGCTGTGGCAACAGGAAATATCCATGGAATGGGATGTCATGGAATATGCTCTCCAGTCCAGCGAATTCTGGCTTTTCCTCAACAAGCCCAATAGCGAACGGCCTACACGCATTGACTTCATCTTCGACATGATTTGCCACAGCGACCTGCTGCAATGCAAGAACAACAATGAAAAAGAAGCGGCCGATGACTATAAAACATTCCGCTACTTCTACCATTACCTGACCGTACAGAAGCAACAAGGCATTCCGATGGCACAGGCCACCCACACCATTTGGGAGAAAGCACAGGAAATCTTCCAGACCCTGCAGGAGTGGTTCGACGACAAGGAGCTGTACCACTACATCGGATTCCTGATTTGCATGGGCAAGAGCGTGGACGAAATTTACAGCCAGTGGACACGCTACACGGCCAAATCGGATTTCAATAAAACATACCTGATGCCTGAAATCAAGAACAGCCTCCGCGGCACAGATATTGAAAACACCTATTATGAAGTCAATACAGACGATAAACAGAAACATAATGGCGGAAGCAAAACCAACTGCCGCCCTATCCTGCTGCTGCACAACCTTCAGACAGTCATCAATCAGAACAACGTGCTGACCGGAAACAAGAAATACGACGACGGCGTGTTCTACAAGTTCCCCTTCCACCTATACAAATCGGAAGGATGGGATGTGGAGCACATCGACTCAAATACCGAGAACAAGCTGAACACCATACAGGCACAACGCGAATGGCTGCTCAATGCCTACTTCGGACTTCAGGACAAGGCCTATCAGCAACTCCGTGAGCGGATTCAAGACTTCTTCAGGCAATACACCGGAAAGGCCTACGAACAGAGCGATAACCCAGACAAACAGGAAGAACGCAACACCCAGTTCGGAGAGCTGAAAAATGCTATTGAAGACATCAACAGCAGCAGACGGCTGAGCCAGGACGAAAAGAACAGGATATGGAACTTTACACTGCTCGATTCGTCGACCAACCGGAGCTACGGCAATGCCATATTCCCTGCCAAACGCAGGGCTATCATCGGCAAGGACCAGGGTAAAAAAGTGGGTACACCCCAAACCGATGAGGAAGGACAAATAATGGATAGTAAGCCCGAGAATGCTTCCTCATCATTCATCCCGCCATGCACCAAATACGTATTCCTGAAATATTACAATACGGTTTCGTTCGACCCCAACACATGGACCAAGGACGACGCCAAGGCCTATGAAGATAACATAAAAGAAGTACTTAAAGATTTTCTGTCATGAGTGAATACAGCCAAAAGGTCTCATTCTGGGACCTGCTAAAAAGAAAAAATATAGTTATCCCCATCATCCAGCGCGACTATGCCCAGGGCAGGAAGGGCAAGGAATTCCTGCGCGAGCGTTTTCTCAAGCAACTGTTCGACGCCTTGCAAGACGATGCCGAACCGCTGGTACTGGACTTTGTATATGGCAGTACGGAGGAAGACACCCTCTATCCGTTGGACGGCCAGCAGCGACTCACTACCCTCTGGCTGCTGCACTGGTATCTGGCACTGCGCGCAGGCACACTGTCCGAGGACAAAAACATACTGAAACATTTCTCGTACGAGACCCGTGTCTCATCCAGAACATTCTGCCATAAGCTCTGTAGCATCAGCCAGCCCTATCAGTCACAAAAGGCTGATATAGCCGGCTTTGTACGCAACCAAAGCTGGTTTTACTCCGCATACGAGCAGGATCCCACCATACAGTCCATGCTGCGCATGCTGGGGGGGACGGATATCAAGGACAATAATGACATTGACATTATCGACGGCATTGAAGAATATGCCACGCAGCTGAAACTTACTGAGGATAAAGCAAAAGAGCTCCTGGAACGGCTGAAAAGCGCAGATTCCCCCATCAGCTTCTACCTGCTGAACATGGAGGACAAGAACATGCCTCTGACCGACGACCTCTACATCAAGATGAATGCCCGCGGCAAGACACTGACCGACTTTGAGAATTTCAAAGCCGACCTGCTGAAATACAAGTTGTCGGACCAGGAATACCTGATACCGGAAAACGATACCAGCGAAAACAGCTTCAGTCTGCTGCTTGATACCCGGTGGACAGACCTGTTCTGGCCATACCGTTCGGCCGAATACCACATTGACGAGATATACCTGAATTTCCTCAACCGTTTTTTCCTCAACTGGTACATCGCCCGCTGCAACACGGACGCAACAGCAGAAGAGGTAACAGCCCGCGATTTCTACAAGCAACTGTCAGCAGCCATAAACGGTAAAAACAAGGACTACCGCTACCAGAGTATCTCCATCTACAATCAGGTGCTTACCCGTGAGTGTATCGCCTCACTTCAGACCTGCCTGAACCGCCTGTACGATCTTTATCAGAAAGCTATAACCGAATATGGCAAAGAACAGGCATCACAGGTAGTGGACAGCCTATTAAGCCCTTATTGGGAAAACAAAGCGAACGACGACGAAGGCGGAAAAACAAAGAAAACCTTCTATTTCATCCCCAGATATGAAACAGGAAACACTCCTGACTCCATCAACCTTCAGCAACAGGTAGTGTTCCATGCCGTCTGTGTATATCTTACTACTTGTCAGACTATTGATTTCGGTCGTCTGAAGGAATGGATGCATGTAGTTTGGAACATCGTTGAAAACAGCTACATAGACAGCGAACAGAGTGTCAGCGCCATCCGTTTCTTCGACCGGGGACTTCATGCACTGCCCAGGCTTCAGGATTGTGAAAGCACCTGCCAGGCATCCGACGACATCATCACTTTCCTGGCCGGGACAGACGAAGGCCAGCTGAAAAACATATTCGGACGCAGGCAACTGCTGGAAGAGATAGCAAAAGCCCGACAGATAAAGGCAGACAACAGTTGGAAAGAAAAAATAGATGCTGCCGAACGCTTTGCATTCTTCAAAGGCGCCATAGCATTCCTGTTCAACAATGAGAAAGGTGAAACAGACTGGAGCTACTTTGACCGGAAACTGGATACGGCGCAACTGCTATTTGACAAGGATGGCGTCAAAACAGAACAGAAGGTACATGCGCTACGCACTTTGTACAGCTACTGCAACAATTGGGATGCACAGTTCGGGCGGTATGCCAAAATATTCAACGGCAGCGCGAATACGTGGAAGAATAACATTCTGACCAAAGTTGGTAACGACAACAGCTATACATATGCAGCACCAGTCCACCACCTGCTGATGGGAGACGGCCCGTCGGAAAAGACAAGTGACGACCGGCGCATGCGACTGCTGACTGACGAATCGCTGGTCAGCTTCCTCGTGACCGAAAACAAGAACGACTCGGACATGTATATCAGAGGTCCGCATGACGCACTATACTACTGCGGCTACAAATACGGGGTAATGCTGAACTTTGAGCGTCGCGATACTTACCTGAATCTGCTCTTGGATGAAGGTGTCATTGAACTGACCGACAGGAACCGACGGATAGATAATACCGGACTGTTCTGGGGTGACTTCAACATCAACTTCCTCTATCATGCACGAAACGGCCGTACCCTGCACTTGCAGTGGTATCAGCAACGCAATTACAATGCGTATGACATCTATCTGATGACCGATGAATGGGGCTATAAGATGCGCCCTGAATCCCTGGAATATGAAACGGGTGACCGCAAGAAATACTACTGTTTCAATGTGGAGGAGCCCAACGATGACATATCAATAGTAGAACAATTTCACAAACAAATAGAAGAGAATTTTTTAAATTATATGAACAAACAATAATAGTGTCTATTCCAAATTAATTACTAAATATTTTTTTATATAATGCAATGATTGTATTTGGGAAATTTTCCTATGCCCTAAGTGAAATATAAACACAGCTCATACAAAACAGAAGCATTTATAGTTCGCCTATTACTGATTCGAGCAATATGATGGTACTGTTTGACCGATATTATCAATACGCGTATAATGAATATGATACTTTAGCATAAAAGTACTGATAAAATTGTACTTTTGCATACATTTTTAAGAATAAACTAATATGGACAATAGTGAAAATATAGAAGATAAAATTGATTGGAAAAAAATAGATCAATTACATAATGCTACAATTAATTTTTCCAAAAATAGTTTGGAAATAAAAAAGTTACTGTTTGTTGTTATTGGTATTTCGACTCCATTAATAATAAATCTATGTAATAACCAACTAGATGTAGCTTTATTCATTTCATTGTATATCATAATCTTTTCATTTTGGATTTTTGATTCTTATACATACTACTATCAAAAAAAATTACGATTCCAAATGGATCATTATTTTGAACAGATTCTTACTAGAAATACAAACGCACAACAGAAAGATTCAAAAAAATGGAAAGTATCTAAAATGATAATAATTACCTTATTCAATTTGTCTCATTTCTGTTTCTATGGTATTTTAATAATAGTAATAATAATATTGAATCTGTTGTTTTGTTATAATATTATCGGATGAATATTTTTATAAGCTACACAATAAAAGATAAGGAAATCTCATTCGATTCCTTATCTTCTATTTCAAGAAAGTTAAAACATATTGGTAACGTATACATTGATATAATTAATAATGATTCAATCAACAAACAAGAACGTGTATTTTATGAATTAGACAATAGCGATATTGTAATGCTTCTTATAACTCCTAATGTTTATAAGTCAAAATGGGTAATAATAGAGCTTGAAAGGGCTAAAGAAAGATCAATACCAATTATTTCATTTACTTTAAAAGAAATAGAAACATTAAATATAAATTCTATTTCTCGGCTATTTTTCAATAAATTAAAATCAAATTTAATACAAAAAATACCAGTACAAGATAAATGATCCAATACGGTGCTATAAGAATAAAACACTATATTTTATCATTATCAAGCCATGACAGAACAACGGAGATATAAAGTCTGAATACCTCTTGTATACTCAGCTATCCATAAGTTATATAAACCACAAATACCGTTTTGATGGATATCACTACCCAATCCATAGATTAACAAAAAGCAAAAGCGTGTCCCGGTAAGTTACAACCTTTGGGAAAAACTTATTTATCTTGCATTCTTCATATGCGGAAAAGCAGACCAAGTCATTGGAATCTTAGCCCACAACTAATGGACATAAAATTTAAAGACCTGTTTAAATTATGATGAATTTTACAATTGTCGGATGAATTCCCTCCACTTGACTCTAGTCGTTACCAGGATAATGAGCTTTTATAGGACTAAATGTGGATGTATACAGCAGTCAAGCCTATCAATTACTACTTTTCTGCCTAATTTCATAGAAAGCAAATATCAATGACAATATACGAACTATACCATACAAGAAACGAAACAAACCAACATCAATCTTTATATGATCTCACTTCACAAAGATTAAATACAACCCCAAATACTT
>NZ_JAULLJ010000040.1:0-29155 GCF_030518095.1 Bacteroides sp. ET489 | reverse complement strand
TATTCTGGAAGTTTATATAAGCGGAGATTTTGAAGACTTCTTAAGTATTTATAAATCATTTAGCAAATGAGTAGCCTAAATATTTTCCTGCTTCTTTATGTACTCTAAATTTTTCCGACACATATAGCTGTTTAACTAAGAGAATCTCTTTAAGAAGATGCGACAGGTGCTCCACTTTACTGTAATTCTTCTTTGCATTTATAGCTGTAGAATTTATTGTTCTATTTACAGCTTGCATATATGTTTCTCTAGGGAACTGTTTTGGGCTATTATTGATACATATTGGAGAATATGAACCTATGATACGAAGAAAAGAATTTATGTAAGAATCACCATAATCAGTACATTCTATCCTACTTTCTTTATAATCACCATATTTATCTGTAATATTGTATAGACTCACATTGCGCTTATCAATAAGTTCTGAGATATCTGTATCTGATACATATGCAACGATATATTGAAAAGAATCGCTAGATATTATAAGATCTAGGAATTTCTCATATAGAATTGATGAAATACCATTACGTTTAATTTCTTGAAAAAATTCTTCCGTACAATAATTGCCAAAAGCAATGCGAAACAAATAATCTTGATACGAGTAGACATATTTTATAGTTGATGCATCAATATTATATATAGATCGTAATCCGACTATTTCTTCGTATGAATAGTTAATTATTGGACCAAACTTTGTTTCCAACTCAACGGCCACTATATCTCCAATATTATAATTTGATTCAGTATGAAAACAAATATCTTTATCTACGTGACTATACGTGACATAGACATCACCGTTCTTAATATCTGAAATATATCCAATTGTAATCATATCATCTATTTATATTACTGGTTATGCATCAAATATTCTCTTTAATAAATTGAAAATTTTAAAGTTCCGTATTAACCTGCAATTTGAACTTTGCCGTCGACTTCTGTGATTTCGTCACTTTTTAGCATCGCTTTATAAACACTCTGAAGAGAGGTTGTGATATTTTCTCCTGTACGTTTGAAGCCAAATTCTCGCGCTGTAACAATAAACAAATCATCAGGAGTGATACCATAACTATTAGTTACTATCACCTTCATTGCCAAGGCCAATTCTTCGTCGCAGATATATGCGATTGGACGGATATAATCATCCTCAGGATTTGGAATCCTTACTCTTATATTGTCAAAACCGGCTATCCGCACAAATTCTTTTTTATCAACAGAAATTTTACCTTTCAAGTAATTCTTAAATATAAAACTAACATCATTGCGCACAACAGAGGTAACCTTTTGTCTACCAAATAATGGAGCGACGCGGCGGCATAACTCTTCAAAATGTATTGGCTGTTCTATCGAAATGACATTAAAAATTGTATCATATATTTCAGTGGCACCCTCTTCTCCAAAAGGATTTGCACGTTTATACATGTCAAATCCATACCCGGGCTCCTGACTTTCCGTTGACTCAATGATTTCTTCAATATCAACTGGAGGTATGACAGATTGCCCTATTTGACAACTCTCGACAAGATGGCTACTTATAGTATTAGCCCCCAATGCTTTTTCAATAGCATTAACGAGCTTTTCTTCTTCTGTTGTCTGGTCTTTTATCCAGTCGGTTGACCATATGCGATATATTGTCCATCCCATATCTTCAAGTATGGTCTGACGCAGTCTATCCCTTTCTCGCGCAGTCCTTGAACTATGATAGGTTGCGCCATCACATTCAATTCCAATGACAAATTTACCTGTATTGATTGGGTCTTTGACGGCCATATCTATACGGAAGCCCGAACATCCTACCTGAGTTACCACATTATAACCTTTAGATTGGAGAAAATCGTATACTGCCTCTTCGAATGGAGAATCAAAATCTAAATTATAATTATATGTAAGTTCTTTTTCCAGAGCGATAATGCCTTGTTGCGCAAATTCAATATACGAACGTAGCATCCTCACACCCTCTGAAGATGTTTTGTCAAGATCTATATCATTCGCAGTGATTGAACCAACCAGCTTTACGTTGTACTTGGCTCGGGTGATTGCGACATTCAGACGACGGTATCCGCCTTCACGGCTTAATGGTCCGAAGTTCATATACATAATATCTCTGCTGTCTTTAGCATATCCTATACTAAAGATGATTGTATCACGTTCATCACCCTGGACGTTTTCCAGATTTTTTATAAAGAATGGTTCTTCTTTGTCCTCTATAAAGAATTTGTCAAATCTTGAATCCTGCAGTCGTCTTTGGCGGATAGCAGCATCCACGGCATTCTGTTGAGCTTCGCTAAATGTCACTACGCCTAATGAACGATTCGGATACTTGCGGAAATGTTCAAAAACCAAATCAGCAACTTTTTTAGCTTCAATGATATTATTCTTTTTTCCTCCTCGGTCATATACTCCGTCCTTAACATAAATATATTCCACGCCGGTGTCAGGCGCACTTTCTATCGATGAAGGGAAAGTAATAAGCTGGCTATTGTAAACCTTGACATTCGAGAACGCAATAAGATGTTCATCACGGCTTCTATAATGCCATCTCAAGCTTCGCTCAGGCAAAACAGCTACAGCTTCATCAAGGACTGATTCAAAAGCTCCGGCATCCTCGCTTTCTACAGTCTCATCGGAATCAATATCATAGTCTTCATCATTAAGTGATGCCGAGAAGAAACTTGTAGGTGGAAGCTGCTTTGTATCTCCGACAATAATGGTCTGTTTGCCTCGCATTATGGCTCCAATAGCATCCTCAGTATGAACCTGCGATGCCTCATCAAAGATGACCAAATCAAAGTTGTAACTTTGAGCTTCCAAAAATACACTTACAGATAGAGGAGACATCATAAAGCAAGGACGCAAAGCCGTGATGAGATTTGGAATTGTCATAAAGAGCTTGCGTAATGGCATAAGTCTCCTTTGCTTGTTAAGTTCCCTTTTCAATATTGCAATCTCATCCCTTGCAACATTAATTGAATTGAAGTCCGGAATTCTACTTAATGCACGTTCTCGAACTCGTGCTCGTGCAATTTTGAACTGCCCTTTATCTAACTCACAGAATTCGCTAATAGTTTGTGCTTGTATTCTTCCCCTGAAATCTTGCACGGCAGGAAACTTTGGAAGAATTGCATCAAGCCAAAGACGATAAAATCTTTTAAGATATGCATCCGTAATGTAGTTGGAATCTATTTCCAATCCCTCAACTTGTTTAATAAATGTACCAAGACCGAGTTTATCGCACTTTTCTCTGTTAGAACAGTAATCGACCCACTCTTCCAACAAATACTTTTTATCGCGGCAAAGAGACATCCTTCTGGAAAGATCTAGGATATTTGTCTGATAAAAATCTTCTTCATTGTTAAAAAGAGATGCAAACCAGTCTATATATTCACTTGCTGAATCTCTAAGTGCGGATATTTTTCCGCTCGTATCGCCACAATAGGATATAATATTTTTATCATTGCATACAGCTTTAACAAACGAATCAGGTAAACTATACTGTGTCGCAAGTTCTTTTAATCCAGCAGCGTATTTAAGAGCCTCTATCAATTCATCCCAATTCGTCTCAAGTCCGTTATAAAAATCTTTGTAAAATCCTCTGATTTTGTCTTTTTGTCTTGCCAGTTGATTATTCAGATCTTTCAATGAGATTGATAAATCCAAATCAGAAATGGCTGATTCATAATCGCACGGCGTATTGCGAATATTCATTAAGGCATTGTACTCTTCAATGAATTTTTCAGCCAAAGATATAGTCTCAAGTGAGTATGTATTAATCTTATCCCATATGGAAGTTTCGTCGATTTTAACCTTGAGAATCGCTTTCAATATCCTTAATTGCTCATCAATATAACTTGACGAACTTTGCATATTGAATTGCGAAATCTCAGAGGATGGCAACTGTCCGCAGGATGTAATTCTGATGAATTCTGGCGTAACTGAATGCAGTTGATCTAGGACTTTTCTAAATGTGTCTATAGCCGATAAAACGATATCCCACTGAGTGTTAACGCCTTGATAATATTCACCATAAACTTCCTCATATTGATGTTTGTCAGCATCAATTATGGTTTGATTATCTGAAATAAGCTTGAGAGAATTCAAGGTAGATAAAGCATCTTCATAGGACAACTTCCCACCTTGAGACAAATAAGAAGTCAGATGTTTAAGGTCATTGTGGTAACCTTTCTTGAACACTCGCAAAAATGAACTATAATCACCTCTAAATCTTTGTAAAATAGGATAGAAATCCAAAGATAATATTTCATTGTCAAAACGAGATAATATGCTCTGTCGAGCATTGATGAGAGAGTTGTGGCAAGTTTTATGAGCTTCCAAGTCTGACTTTATACGATTGAGGTCATTTGTGTCAAACCATTTTCTCGTAGGCCTGATATTTACAATCTCTCCTATTGCGGACACTGACTTTACAAATGAAATTATTTGATTGATAGTCTTTGGCACCGGTATTCCTAATTTAGGACCAAGTTTCTCCGCAGATGTAAACAGATCGTTAAGCTTAGTTGTCGCCTGTAATAGATCAGAATGTATTCCATCTATGTTTGATGTTAACTGGTTGCCATCTTCGCTATTGATTCTGTTTTGAAGTTGCGACATAAAAGAGGTTAAATTATCTTTGCATTTTGTCGCATCAAAAGACAGTCTCTCTGTGTTATATATTTCCTTCAGTTTTTTTGAAATACGCTGAATTTCCTCAACGGATTCTTTATATTCACACGCCTTCTTTATTAATGAATCAGCATTGTGATCAAATACCCATTCCTCTGGAATTACTGGGGACTTGGCTGCAAAATTCAGTATTTCAACCAGAGTGGCGTTTCCATTCAAAGACGGATTAACCTGAATTCCTAATTTAGAGCAAGCAGACGAATGCTGTTCGCCCAACTTGTTCAAAAGAGATGTCGCTTGATTGGTCTTTGAATCAATATCGTGACGTAATTCATTTGACAAATATCTTACAGTCGAATTACGCCAAACATTATTTAAATAATCCTCACTTCTTTTGCTGATGGTTTTGGATAATTCACCAAGCACATATATTCTTTCATTCAGAACATCGTTTGTTGTGTCATCAACATTGTCTATCGGGAAAATAACATCAGGGGCATTTCCCAGTTTTGCCAATCTTCCTTGTATTGTGTAGATGGAAACATTTAGGCCGGAAGCAGGCGTATGTAATTCCTCTTGGTATTCATTGAGCACATTTCGCTTCCTTTCTAAAAGTTCAAGTTGCGCCAAGGCTTCTTCTCGAACACGAGTACGGTCTACATTTATAGAATTGGCAAGTTCGTTCAGGATTTCTTTCTTATTGGCTTTATGGCTGTGAAGTGTTAAGCAGAAATCGGCAAGACCTACACTCGCCAAGCGGTTATAAACCACTTGCAAAGCTGCCATTTTCTCTGAAACAAATAGAACTTTCTTTCCATCAGCAATGGCTTCCGCAATAATATTCGTAATAGTCTGGCTCTTTCCTGTTCCTGGAGGGCCTTGTAAAACAAAGCTCGCTCCTTTTTTGGAGAGCAAAATAGCGTCTTGTTGGCTTGAATCAGCATCTACTACTTGAAATGTATCTATAGGCCTTACCTGTTTATCGTGGTCAAAATTATTAAGTTCATCAGGTATCTGTTGTATTGTGCTTTGTTCTCCGACGATGGCTGAAATTACGCCATTGTCATTCAGCTTTTCCTCATTTCTCTCCAAGTCTTTATACATATTGATTTTGAGGAATGACAAATTCGCCAAATGAACACTTCTCTCTACACTCCAATCTTGATTCTCTATTTTAGAAAACAATCTTTCCATGTACTCTTCAGGAGAGTCGTGTGCAGAATCAAATTCCGGAACACTAATGCCGAAGTCATTATCCAGTTTGTGTGCTAAAGTAGGATTAATCACGATTTCATCATCGTGCAGTGTAAGTCTGTAAGGAGAAGTAATAGATTCTATTAAAAGTCGTACAGGAACTAGAATAATAGGAGATGAAAATATTTGGGACGATTCAGGCTGTTCCTTCCATTTAAGCATACCAAAAGTGAGGTACAAAGTATTAATGCCTTGCTCCTCAATAGATGTGTTAGCTTTATATCGTAATGATTTTAAGGTCTTCTGCAGTTCACCGATAGGTTTATTGGTTTCGATGTCGCCTTTAATGATTGTGTCGCATATTTCTTCGCCATCGTCAGAGATTTGTACTTTTTTAGCATATGGAAACTCTAACTCTTTTTCATTTATGACAAGCTGATCCCATAACTTGTCAAATGAAGGAGACGTAATTGTAACATTATTACGCTTCCCTTCAAGAAAATTTATAAGTCTGTTTCTTTTACCGAAATCAAGCAGTTGCTTCTTCCAGATCTCTACTCGATTATGCAGTTTTTGTCCCATATTACTATTATTCTCTAATTATCTGATTGTCAATTATAAAACTTTATCACAAAGGTTCAAGCAGAACTATATAATTTAGAATGGAAGATCATCATCCATCTTCCGTTCGATATTATCAAACCTTGTCCAAAGATTATTCAGTACAATTATTTTGCGGTCTTTTGATAGTTGATTCCACCACTCATAAAAGCGTTCAACCTGATTCACCTGAACCACGGCTTTTGTTATATACCTAAAATTTCCAGATACAAAACATGAAATCAAATCTTTATTGCTTTGCAGGTATGTTTCAAGTATAGATTTTTGTAACAGGTCACTGAGCTTAGCTGTTATTATTTCCAAGTCTTCAACATATTTGGTGTCTTCATACATTTTAGTACAAACGCCTGTAAATGAATCAGCCATATTAGAGTATATGTTTTTTTCATCTTTAGAAAACTTGACTAATAGCGAATTCTCTGAAGTGACATTCCTAACCACTTCTTGGAAAGATGAAATACGATTGTCTGGATTAGGAGGTATCATACTTTCCAACACTACTGAATACTTAAATAGTTGCGATATGTTATTATCACCTATAAGTCGTTCAAAGAGCTTTCCGACGAAATACACTTCAGTCTTGTGATCGTAAATATTATTAACGAATTCTTCCGGTGTTGAGTATGCCCAGTTAAGACTGACACTCTTGGTGCAATCAATTGCTTCCTGAGTAGTTTTCCCAAAACCAAAATCAATTATTTTAGGGATGCCGTCCGTTGAGACCAATATATTTCCAGGCCTGATATCACGGTGCATAATACCATTATCCTCAAGATATTTGAAGCCACTTATGGTCTGAACAAAAATATCGTTGATAGCTTTTGGATTAGCTTTTATATACTCGTCTATGTTGCACCCTTCAATATATTCCATCAGGATATATCCGGTTGTATGTTCCGGATACAGATGATATGAAAAGACGCGGACAATGTTCGGATGATTTATCTTGTATAAAATCTTGATTTCATTGACGAAATGCTCATAATATTTTGTCTTACATTCTGAAAAATATGGCGAATATTTTTTTACAGACAAATCGTTCATTTATTGTTTCGTCTTTGATGAGTATAGTTCGTCCGGTACCTCCTTGTCCCACTTCCTTAAGGTATTTATACTCTTTTGATTTGATAAATCTTATAATATCATTTTTCATATGAAATCTACTCTACTTTTATATCCGGTAGACAGTTTATAAATCCTACTATTTTGAAAGGTTGAGCTATGTATTTATTTCTTCTTGACAACATATTTCTGTTTAGGGTCTGTTTTACTTTCTGTAGAAGTCATTGTCAATACATCACCAAGTAATGGATCAATGTAAAAGCGCTTCATCCTGTATTTGTCGGAATATCCCAGATGTTCTGATATTTCCTGTAGAGTGCGAGGCTCTTTACAATAGTTCATCAGTTCCTGTATTGTTTCCTGCCTTTTCTCGTCTCTTGACTTTACTCCTTGACTTTTTACTCCTTGACTTTTTACTCCTTGACTTTTTACTCCTTGACTTTTTACTCCTTGACTTTTACTCCTTGACTTTTCGTTTTCCATACATTCAGAATTCAAGGAGTAAGAAGTCCAACGACCTTTGTTGACGGGTACGAGCATACCTTTTCCAACCAAGGCATACAACGTTTTTCCGACTTCCAATGGATTTTTGCCGAGTAATTGCTGCATACGGAAATTTGATGTGCTTCCTTCGGTAAAGGCTGTGGCCAAAACTAATTGCTCCTCCTTGTTAAGTTTCTCGTAGTCGCTACCATAAATATCGTGAAGTGCTATGTGGCATTCGTCTGGTATCAATGATGCCATAGTGAGTGTTAATTCCACCAAATGCAAATCCTGATTTTCAATAAGACAAGGCTGACGCCAATTTTCCTTTTTCCAAGCATTTAATATTGTCGGAAATCCAGAACCTATGTTGTCACCAAAACCTATCATCCTGAACATTGCCTGCATATTCGGGTTGCGGGCTTTGGAGTGTCCTCCGGCATAAATATCCATTACAGGAATTTTCAGGGAGCCAGGATTGGAAAAGACAAAACAATCATCGTGCTTCTCAACTTTCAACACTCCGGTTATCATATAGTCAGAATGTATCACAAGATTGGTCAATGCTTCTCGCACTGCTTTATGAATGGCAGTGTCATCTATTCGCTCCATACCTTCCAATCTGAACGGGCGCTTCAAGTCTTTGATTAATTTGGACTGCACGGTCATAAAGAAGTTGTACAGATTGTTTTCCCATCGTCCATCGTATGTCAGTCGGTCACTCCAGCGGCTATCTGGCTGCAGGTTCGTCATGTCCAGGTAGTCCATACGAATATTGTCAAACCGCTCTCTAATGGACAAGCCTTTACCGAACATCAGCAAACCGGCAAGGGTCAATCCCTCCCGATGTGTATTCCTGTCAATTATATAGCCTCCCATATTCAGCAAGAAGTCTTTGTCTGAATAGTCGTTCCAAACATGATCCATGTTAGCTGTGCGGAATCTGTTGCGGTATGCTGCAAGAGTATTAGCATCGATGTCATCCATCGTGTAATTCTCCATAAGAATAGAATCATTGCCGCTGTCGTTGGCATCCCGAATCATTGCCTTTACATCATCTTCAGTACAATGATAGTCTCCCTCATAGTTCCGTTTGAAAGAGCCGTTCATCATATTACCATTGATATAGATTGGCCTTTGTCGGTAATCTACTTGCGGAATATTGATAACCAATAGAGAACGTCCTTCATATTCAACTATATCAACATCTTCTTCGATAAGGATATTTCGGTTTACTTTGTTGCTATTCAAGGTATCGAAGAACTCCTTTTTCAGTTTCTTTGGATTATTAACACCTGTTATTTCAAATCTTTTTGCCGAGTCTGGTTCTTCCATATGCTCGGTTATGCCAAGCACGATGATTCCTCCTACAGTGTTTGCGAAGGATGAATAAGTCTCCCAGACTGATTTAGGAATTTGATTCTCGCATTTCTTACATTCGAATGAAATGCGTTCTCCGACCTGAAGTAAGGTATTTATATCTGTTATATCCATCTTAGTCTTTTTTTGATTGGTTAATTAGCGTCCTTACATCAACATCGAGAATCCTTGCTATCTGCAAAAGGGTTTCTAACCCTGGTTGAACGGAGTTTGTACACCATTTAGAAACGGTTGTTTGGTCTTTATGCAGTTGCTCGGCAAGCCATTTTGCCGTCCTTTTTTGTTCTACCAATACGACTTTAATCCTATTGATGTCTGTTTTGGGGCTATCTGTCATTGCATTGTTGGTTTTTGAGATTGCAAATATATAATTTAAAATAGAATATTTGAAATAATTATATGATTATTTGGTGTAATAATTAGCGCGTAACGCTAATTATTTTGATTTATCCAATACTCGAGTCAAAGCCTAAAACGACAAAAAATATCCTTTATTAGTTGCTCTTTATCACCTTTTGTATCCTTTTCTCGGCATTATTACTAATCGTAAGGCATGAAGTAAGCACCTTCTCCGATACACCTCTTCCTCCTCATCCGGTCTGCGACCATCCCAACGAAGGTCTGAGTCGGAATTACCACCGCCTCCGGAAGAAACTGATATCGGTTGCCCACTGATGAGCGCATCAGCTACTGTAAAAATCATATTGCGAACTGAAGGTATAACCAACTGGCCGAGCAATGTATTCAGCTCTGACTCCATATTTTCGTTTGTGTCTGAAAGAATTTTATTCTCTCGTCTCAACTGATACAGTTCTCCGTAATCCGCCAAAGCATTGTATTGGGCGGCTTCGACCTGCCGGGCTGCATCATTTCTGTATAGAGATTCTACCTTGCGGACAATCTCGGTGAACTGCTTGGCGATAAGTCTATTCTGTCGTTCAATCCATTTGTCTGTACCAAACAGCGGCACTTTCTCTGTTATTTGCGGTGGCGTGAAATCAACCTTGTGGTTACGAAATGGCTGTATAACAGAACGGGCTTTCGCTACATCCTTTGTCAATTGTTCCAATTCATCTTCCTTTGCATGGAGTTTATTGGATTTGTCTTCAAGTTTTTCCTGATACTCGGTAATGAGTTTCTGTATGTCCGCCTTCTGCGCTTCATACCTGTCAAGAGTTATCTTGCCGGACGCGAGAGCTTCATCGATTTCTTTAAGCCGGTTCCTTCCGGCAAGCATTTCCCGTTCAAGTTTCCGTATCATTGTCTGAAGTCCCTTGACTGCTTTCTCTGCTTGTTTCGCATCTTTGGACAGTTTTCGGATATAATCGCGTTTACTAAGATGGCTAACGTTCCGGCCTTCAATACTATCACCACGTTCCAACCCATACTTGCTACCGACCTCATCATAGAGTGAGGTGTGCATTTCACGAAGAATCTGTCCGTATTCGTAGCGGGTCTTGCCAAACTTAGCCGACCACATGACACATTCGCGTCCACTTTTGGAACGTTGTCCGACAGGAACGATCAAAGCATGGATATGCGGACTGCTCTCATCGAGGTGAACCTGGAAGCCGATTATATTTTCCTGTCCGTATCGCCTGGCGCACCAGTCATAGACATCTTTTGCCCATTGTTCAATTTCCGGACATCGTTGGAGATGGCTGTTATCTGCACCCTTATCCAGATTTACGGTTTGGGTTCCAAATGCCATCTCAAGTGTACGGTCATGATTGCCGCCGAAGATAAATTTCGCACAACAATTCGGTTGAATCTTACTGTCCGGCTTGAAAGGCTTCCAACCCAACTCGGCCAGTCGTTCCTGTAAACGGACTTCAAGCGATTTCTCCTGATATCCCAACGGATGCACTTTCCCATCGGGCCCAATCTCGAAATTCAACTTCATTCTGGTCTTGTCATAGTGATTGGTCGGATCCTGATTCTTTCTGTCAATTTTGTCGTCATTCCAACGTCGTTCGTTCTCATTCGCCTCTGCTGTGCCGAACGACTTTCCGGCTTCGACATGCATGGCCTGTTTAATATCTGTGTTCATATAGGGTATTCTTTTGTTAAATGATTAATATTTGAGCTTGCTCTTGTGCCAGTCCGCTCTACGGGACAATGACCGGATTTTATTGCCGCCAGGCAAAAAGTCCTTATTGTGTTATGGACTTTCTATAAATCCACGGAACAAGTTCCTTTACTATTCAATAAGTTCCAGATCCAGTTCATCAATGAGTAACTGCAATGCAGGATTACGTTGTATCATCTGGTGGAGTATCTGCCTCTTTGATGGTGAATACAGAAAGAAGTCTGCAATGTCCAATCCTTGGCTGCGTTGCTCTTCATCGGATGTACATTCCAAAACATTGGACACAACAACCCGTTTGCATATTCCAGACAACAAAGCAGACTTTTCTTTCCATTGTTCGGTTGCTCTTAAATCAGGGATGAGAGTAACCTCTCTGCCTTTGAGAACCTGCATAGCTTCACTATTGAAACAGCCGTTCTTTCCGCCTGTTGCCAACCATATATAATCGGGAATAAAATGGCTCATTACGACAGCGGTCTTTTCACTTTCCACCAGCATTACCGGAGACGATGAGCTTTTCAGAAGATGTTCCCCGTACAGACATTGCTTCAAATGGAAATCCTGCAATTTCAACTCGGAGTGCGCCCAACTGACAAAAGCCTGAGGCACTTTAACCCGGTGTCCTGTCTCCGCATTATAGCACATTACCTTACCAGTTCTTACCTGTCCATTTATATCTATCTGCCAGAAAACCGCTGAACCTCCCCATTTTGCGGATGTCCCTATACGATACATTCCAAACAACCTGTCTGTCTCATCTTCACCAAATACATGGCAGAAATATTGATACAAAGGGTTAATAGAATAATGCGACTGACTTTTTAACACATAAGATAAAGGAATATACGAAGGGGCAATACATACGGATGTTTTATCTACCGTCTTATAAGGGGCAGAAAGGAGTGACTTGTTAGATTCTTTATTCATTTCCAACACATCAGGATTATCCTTGAAGTATTCCTTAGGTGTATAGTGGTAGCCGCAACTGTTCTCGTGATCACACTTGCCGACATTACCGGGAAAGCTAATGACGCCCTGTTCATCAATATACCTGACAAAACATCGGCTTTTACCACAGCTCGGACAAGTAGTCTTGCTTCCGAGCCGGTATTTCTGTAAATGGAATCTGTATTCACTCATGGTCCTCTGATTTTAGTGTGATTGCACTCTGCACTTTTGCACTTTGAAAAGATTGCACGGTATCTTGACAAGATGAAAGTGCAATAGTGCAAGGTGCATCAGTGTTTTCTGTCATAAGTTTGCGATAGACTCCATGCTGAAGCTTTTCTATAGGAGGATGCTTAAGCCGGCATAATTGGTCAAGTGCATAATAGACGGTGCGTCGGGACATATCAACTTTTCTACCCGCAATAACAGCATCCCCGGAAGTGAACCGATCTTCCAACAGAGAAAGCCAGGCTTCCTTCGTTTCGCCGATACTGTTTATGACAATGGTTTCCTGAATCCTCCGGTATGTTTCCTCATAATAATCAACCATACGGATTGCCGATTCTACGGAATCCCGCTCGACATATTGCATATCTCCACTATCAACAGCCCATTTCATAATCTGAAACAACAGGGCAAGACGTGCTACATGGCCGTTGAGTTTCATCTTGCGGCTTTCAACATCAGCATCATCCTCAATGGCATTTACAGCATCGATAATTCCATTATACCATTCATAAAAGTATACTTCCGCATCATCAGACATTGTAAGGATACGGGGATTGACCGTTGTACCCTTGTCATCAAGGATACAGGGGATGCTTAAGATTCTGTTGATTATTGTCCTCCATTGATTCATGATGTCAGGACGGGCTGTATTCCTTTCTTCCCGTCTCCATCCGGATATCTTCCTGTTCTTGGGATAGACAAACAGAAAACGGTCAAGCAATCCGTTGGCAAGGAACTCTGCACGGAAGACTTCCTGCAGCATATTCGTCTGTACTGAACCGATGACATTTATACATGGATTCTTGATTAGAACAGGGCGTGATTCTGACTTGCGGATAATCTTTAACGGCTGTCCGCTATAGGCTGTCAGCAAATCTTCAATGAGATTGTTCTTGCCGTTGTACCTTTTGACGGAATTAAACAAAGCCAGAATTTCATCGACTACCAATGTTATCCCACGACGATTATGCTGATGGATATTCATCATCGCCTCCGGGGTAGAATCATAAATGACAGTAGTTACAAAATGCGGTTTCTTGAGCAACTGTTCTTCCCCGTCACTTCCGTGCTTGCCTGCTGACATGGATCTTTCATATTCGTCATATTCCTCATTATATTTCTCATGCAGCCGGTCATCATACTCATTAATCGGCTTATAAATAAAACCGAGAGGAGGTGTTTTCCCAAGCCCTGGACGACCGACCAACATCATATAAATGGATGGACAAGTTTTCCACTCGCCCTTTATACGGATATGACAAGAGTTGCCTATTGCAGTAGCAACAGCGGAAAGAATAATAGACGCAGTATATTCCACATTGAAATTTTCGTATCTGGCAAGATTGAGGATAATCTCCTGTATCCTGTCCGGAAAGGCATCCAACGGAAGACCTGTTTCCGGAATGCCTTCCACTTCCGAACGAAGCATGTTGGTCAAATGAATGGTGTCAAACATAGCCACCTCCTTCCTGTTTGGGAAGTTCATCACCAATAGCGAAAGCTTCATAATGGAAACGGCGCAGAAAGCGATCCACGTCTTCCTGCGTGTACCAGTATTTATCACCTTCACGCGAGTAGCCGAGATAACCGTTGTCTCGCAACTTTTTCAGATACTTATCTTTAATGTTCAACATCTCCATCAAAGACTTGTTATCATAAAGACGATATCCACCTTCATGAGCCGGAGGCGGCAGTTTCTCCTGTTTCTCTACTATGCTAAGAATCTTTTCAAGCAGTTCGCGGTCACATAGTTTCTTTTCTTCATTTAATTTTTGAGCCATAGTATATCGTATTATGGCTTAACCTTCCTTATGCACACTCGGACTGTAAGCCGGGTTTATGTGCAATGATACGACTGTGCACATCGTACCAAAAGCACGGTGCAAAGGTTCAAACTACTTAGGAATCTTGGTGTTAGAATGAATTAGATACTATGTTAGAGGTCGTGTTAGAGTTGTATATAACACGGAGGTGATGAATTTATAACCTACTGCTTATCAAACAAAAAAAGAGTAGCACATTGGCTACTCAAATAACTTGTCAATTTTTTCGGATCCTGTGGGCGCAGCTTTGTTTTTTCGAGTATGCCTTGATTGAGTCAGATCTTTCATGTTAAATAACTTATCTAATTCAGTACCCGGAAATAATTCCACCCTGCCAGGCATCCAATATGTCTTCTCATCATATATTGTTTTCTCAGGATAATCTTCGCAATAGATACGTCCGCACATATATGCAAGAAGAACTTTGTTCAAAGTCCACTCATAATGGTCATCGTCGATAATGATATATCCTTCTTCAATGGCTTTGGCAAAGATCTTTCTTGTCAATTCAGTATCAAGCCGAGACGGTAAAGTCACTTTATGGTGGTCTGGAACCCTATCTTCTTGCATAGATTCAGTTTCTGCGATTTTCTTTCCCTTAATTCGCTTCTTTTGATGCAAGTCCTCTGCTGCATATATCAACGTTATTGCGCATCCGATAGCGGTACTGATTCCCACAATGACAGCCGTGCCGGTTTCTGTTCCCCAAGATGGACGAAGCACCCCTAAGCCAAGAAGGATGAGGATACCAATAATGGTAGTGAGTCCTACTCCCCAGAATACCTTACGGCTGTTTAACTTGTATATATAGGTTACAACCAGTACAATAAGAAATCCTGCTATCAGGATACATGCAACTCGAAATGGCAATGACATCATAATTCTTTATCTTTTCGCAGTGATTATATAGTCAAGTTGATTAATTCTCCGCTTAGTTTTGCCACCTCTGCCGATAGCGTTTCCGGCAGGAAACGGGCATAAACCTTCTCTGTAATATCCGTGCTGCTATGTCCGAGCAGACGGCTGACTACCGACATGGATAGTCCCTTGTTAAGCGCAAAAACCGCAAATGAGTGCCTGGCTGCGTGCATCGAGAGACTGAACGGAAGGCCGATTTGTTCACCGACAACGGCCAGCGACTGATTGATGCATTTCGTGGCATTGTTGCGGGCTTTGTACAGTGCCTCCGCATCATCCAGATCCAAAGTCTCTTTTACAAGGTTGAACACATATCGGCATCCCTCACGTTTTTCCCGCCATTGCTGTAATATATGTAATGCAGGTTCAGTAAGCGGTATGACATGTCGTTTGTTTGTCTTTATCATAATCTTCCGTAACTCCTTCCTTGCGAAGTCGATATGTTTCCATTGCAGGGTCATCACATCCACTACACGGAGACCGCAGGCGTGGAACGCAAAGAAGAACATTTCTAGAAATTCTTTTCTGCGCGGTTCAGTACAAGTCTTGTAATATTCAAGCAATGCCGCCATCTGTTCCTTACTTAGACTTTTGCCGTCAAACTCTGCCTCTTCTTCAGAAAGCGATACCTTAGTTACAATGCGCATATCTTGAATCCTTGCATTGACGGCAGGTTCCATCATGCCCATTTCACAGGCGTATGCACATGCTTTTAATATCGGAGTCAAAGAGTGGTTGATAGTGGCATCACTGTTCTGCTTGATTTCCCTGCGCCACGATATATAACTGTCTAACAGCTCCGGAGTCATATCGCCTACATAAATGCTGTCAGAACGATAGGTTCCCTGTCGGGTAGCCCTCAGGAATGTCTGGAATATATTCATGCAGCTCTTTCCGTTTTCATACCGGCTCCTTCCGATTCTGTTTCTTGCATAGTCTGAAGAAAGACGTTCCAATGTAAACTCTACGAAGTCCTTCCCTTGATCACGACGCGCAAGAGGTTTGTCCGCAAGAAAGCCCGCCACAACTTCGGCTGTAATCTGATTAGGATGTTTTTCGTTATATTCGGCAAGTAGCGAATCTATACGTTCCACACGTGCCAGCAATAACTGGTTAAGTCGTTTGGATTCACCGCCATGACTTGCACGTATTTCACCCCGTCCCTGGTTGCCGTTCTGGTTCCAGTCCGCAACCTTGACAAAGACATTTGTTGTCTTACGGATTACCTGCCTGTTCCAAGTGTATTCCAACTCGACAGGATAGGCTTTTTCCTTGTCAACCACTTTCGGCGTGCGAAGGCGGTATTTGCCCAATGGATATAGTCTTTTCGGTCTTCCCATATGCTTTTCCTCCCAATTTAATATTCCTGAGGAGAAACAAAGGTAATGTATTTTAGACAAACAAACCCTGTTTTCTAGAAGAAAAACCGCAATTTAGACAAACAAACCACACCATCAAGCACCATAAAACACCAACGCGACAAACAAATTTTCATTGTTCATCGCGCTGGTATTCAATTGTTTAACCTATCTGAAGGCTATCAATATTCCTCCTCGTTGAAGAAGAAATCTTCTTTACTGGGGTAATCGGGCCAAATATCTTCTATACTTTCATAAATCTCGCCTTCATCTTCCATCTCCTGCAGATTCTCAATCACCTCAAGCGGAGCCCCCGAACGCATGGCATAGTCTATCAATTCGTCCTTAGTTGCCGGCCAAGGAGCATCCTCCAGTTTGGATGCCAATTCCAATGTCCAATACATAATTCCTAAGTATTTAAATCGTGAATATTGTGAATATTAAGTTCTACTTCTATTTTTCGGCAAATGTATAACAATTTATGTCACTTACAACTATTATTCCAAAATATTTCGTCTTTTTTCGCATCCAGGTTGATCTTCCGGGACAGAACGAACAAATAATCGGACAATCGGTTCATATAAGCTAACAATTCCGGAGCTATTTCTACCTCGGCCGACAGAGTCAGAATACGGCGTTCGGCACGTCGGCACACGGTACGGCACACGTGACAAAGAGCAGCGCCACGGCTCCCCCCTGGCAGAACAAAAGCTGACAACGGAGGCAAAAGGGCATCCAAACGGTCAATCTCGTTTTCCATCTCCGCAACCATGACAGGAGTGACAACACTGGCAGACTTCAATGACATTTTTGCCTGATCGGTAGCCAAATAAGAGCCGACAACGAACAGGCAGTTCTGCACGCGCTGCAAAAAGGCAACATCCTGTACATCTGCCACATAAGTAATAAGTAACCCCAAAAAGGAATTCAACTCGTCTACCGTACCATAGGCCTCCAGGCGATCATGCGTTTTGGGTACACGGGTGCCACCCACCAGGGAAGTTGTCCCCTTATCTCCGGTTTTAGTATATACTTTCATAACTGCTGATTGTTTAGAATTTGCTAATTGATAAAAACAGGCTTTCTGCTTAAAAGTTCACAATATAATCTTGCTTAATTTTCGACTTGTCAAAAAAGATAACCCCCAAGTCGTAAAGGTCGAACGTAATTCCTGCCCGGGCATCGCACCGCATGTCGCGCCAAAGCTGCCGCATTTCCGGCGAATAGCCGACGCCTTCAATGACAAAAACCGAACGCTCCGTCACACGGTCGGCACACACATCAAAGACTGCGCGCACCAACGACGGCTGACGATAATCGTGCAGATAAAGGAAATCGACAGGAACACCACGTTCCAGAAAAAGCTCGTCCAGCTGGGAAGCATGCAGATAACCGGTATCCTTTTTAGCTGCCTTCATATATAGTTCGGCTGCCGAATCCGGCCCTACACTGACGATGAACGTCGGTTGTGCCCGATTGACCAAACGAAACAACAGACGTTTCACCTTCTGCGACTCCCGGCATGCCCAACTATGTCCTTTTTCAGAAGCAAGGCGTCTCTGCTCCGCCGAAAGCTCTTTATATTGATAGTATGGCGTATGTTCGTAAACTACCCGTGTAATAAAATCGAAGGCAAACGGCGAATGCACTCCATAACCGCGACGATGACGGAAACGGCGCAACCAAACAAAGGGGCGTTTCAGTAGTAATAAAGAATTCATATCTCTTCGGACCGGCACACGAACCGACCTTTCAAGCCTGTCCCTGACCGGATTTTCTATACATAATCTATCAGCGGCACCAGCCCGACAGCCATCTTCCACCGTCTCGACAACCAGTCGGCCGCTACAATAAGCCAAAGGCTGATAGCGCAAACTGCGCCATGCCTACAACAAATGTACAGATATTCTTTTTCATACACAAGAGGCAGATACAGATATATAAAAAAGTCAGGCGCAAAAAGCCAATACAGCTTCCTGCGCCTGAAGAGAGAACCATAAACCTGTTATTCCACTTTCCACTCTATCACTCCACCCGATGCACCTTTCTGCAACTGGGCGGCGAGCTTCAGTCCGGTCGTTCTGACCGGTTTGAAATCCAATCCGTTATATCGATCCTTATCTACGGTATAAGGTGAGAGAGCTTCTACTTCTTTCCAGTTTTTGCCGTCTTTATAATATAGCTTCCAGCTTTCGGGTACACGGAAATTACCGTCATAATGGTCGAAATCCAACCAATAAATATCGACATGCGACACCGTGTAAGGCTGGCCAAACTCGTAAGCCAGGGTTTCCAGCGTACCGTTCTTCAGCCACCAGTAATGATAGGGTTTCGACGTGTCCGACGAACGCTTGGGTTCCCACTGGTCGTTGACTCCCCATGCCCAAGACTCAACCGAAGCCGACTCGGGAGCATCCTTCTGAATGGGTGCCTGGATCATCAGCGTACGAGCCTTGCTGGCAATGGTCGGTTCGGGGGTAATGCGGGCATACTCGGCCGAAGCAGGAATCCATACTGCCATCTGATCGGCTCCGCGATTGTTCCAGGTTGAATAAGGAATCGCCTTGAAGGCAACGTCTTTCACTGTACCATCCTTTTCCACCTCCTTGGCCGTACCAGTCAGCACAACCACTCCATTCAGCAGGTCAGCATCGTAAGAGACCTTCATCGGTGTACCGTCGGGGATAAACTTATTGAATACAAGGCTGTCAGGCTGGTCCTTTCCCTCCAGACAGAACATGATGGGACCACGTTCGATCGCCAGTTTGCCACGGTCATCTTCGGCCAATTCGTTGGCTTTGACACGGCGCACATCCATCGGAAGGTCAACCTCGACCACGTCGCCAGCTTTCCAGCGGCGGTAAATGGTGGCGTAGCCGTCGTACAGACGGGTACGTACTTTCTTACCGTTGACCGAAATGGAATATGCCTTGGCCTTGTCGGTAAATGTATACAAGTCGGTAGGAACCGGTGAATCCTGTGCCCAGCCCGGTATACGAAGACGCAGTGCAAACTCCTGCTCCGTTTCGGGTCGGACGGTAAGTGTCACCTTGCCCTCCCAAGGATAGGCAGTAGTCTGTTCCAACGTCACATTATTGGCTTCGGTCGTCAGCTGAGCCTTGCTCTGAATGTACAGGTTGACGTAGATGTCATTGGCTTGCGTAGCATACATATAAAGAGGTACGCTTGCCATAAAGCGGGTAACGTTGCCCGGACAGCAGGCACACCCGAACCACCGCTGGCGTTCGTGTTGTCCCATCGACTCCAGCGGATTGTCGTAGAAGAACTTGTCGCCACTCAGCGACACGCCCGAGATGACTCCATTGTACAAGGCACGCTCCAGCACGTCGGCATACTTGGCATCGCCCGTGGCTAGGAACATGCGATAGTTCCAGAAGACATTGGCGATGGAGGCACACGTCTCGCAATAGGCCGTATGGTTGTTCAGTTCGTAGTTGGGACCGAAACCTTCGCCCTGCGCACGCGAACCGATACCACCCGTTATATAGAGTTTCTTACTGGCCATGTTGTCCCAGATGCGGCACAAGGCATTGAAATAAGCCGTATCCTGCGTCAGTGCCGCCACATCGGCCACGCCGGAATACAGGTAACCGGCCCGCACGGCATGTCCCACGATTTCATCCTGCTGCAGAATAGGCTTGTGGTCCTGGCTGTATTCGCTCAGCGGATGTCCGTCGGTGCCCCGTCCGGTTTCTTCGACAAAGTAACGGGCTGTCTGCAGGTATTTGTCGTTGCCTGTTATTTTATAGAGTTTCACCAAAGCCATTTCGATGATGGGATGGCCGCTCGGACGATGAATCTGTCCTTCGCCGGGTCCGAACACCTGGCAGACGAGGTCGGCATTCCGGATAGCCACATCGAGCAGCGTCCGCTTACCGGTTGCCTGATAATGGGCTACGGCAGCCTCGTACAAGTGGCCGCTGTTATACAGCTCATGGCTGTTGATCTTCTCCCAGCGTTGCTTTCCCCACCAGCCGGAGAGGCGGTAGCAACGGTTGGTGACACACGTAGTCAGATAGCCATCCGGTTCCTGGGCAGCAGCTATCAGGGAGATGACACTATCCAGATAGGCATCCAACGCCTGGTTGTACTTGACAGCCAGCGAATAAGAGGCTCCCTCAATCACCTTATAAGGGTCGGTATCGTCGAACGAAAAGTCACCCCGGTGCTCTCCCTTTTTCAGTCCGCCGGCAATGGCAAAATTGTCGAAACGCCCATTCTTCTCACATTCTCTGAAAGCTGAAGGAATGGAGACCGTACGGTTCGTCTCGATACGGGGTGCCCAGAACCCATCGTCCAGATGGACCTGAGTAAAAGAAACTTCCTTTATTGGCGCATCGGGCTTTACATAGGAGTCTCCACACGACGCCAGTCCCAACAGGGCGACGCCACAGAAAAAAAGTCGGATTTGTAATTTCATAATATGAACATTAAATAATCTGTGTTTGAACACCGCAAATGTACGCATTTCACTGTTACCACCATAGAAGAATCATCTAAATGGATAACATAATCGTCAGTATATTAACACTTAGGATGATTATTTGGACTATTATTGCATCGTTTGGACTATTCTTCTATTCACAACAGGCATTTCATTACCACAGGTAGGAAATGGGGACAAAGCAAAACACGGATCAAAAATATTTTTTCCTAAACCCAGAACTATTCCACAGCACAAACGTTTCTATGTAAGAACAACCTAAAAACTTAACAAGAAATGAAAAAATTAGCATTACTCGCACTGGTTGCCGCATTAGCAACCAGCTGCTCGGACGACGAAACATCCATCCCTCAGGAAGACCTTCAACTGGCAACGCCCGCACTGCACATGAGAGTATCGACAGCCAGTGGCGAAAGTCCGTTCACCGGTGTACTGACCGTCATGCCATGCCAACCAGAAAGCTCGATCTATTTTGGCAACTACGTAAACCACCGACTGACTCCTTTCTACGGATACTATATGGTAAAGGACGGCGAATTTTACGAATCGTCCAGCAACCGTGAACTCCTGTTGCCTATGGGTGACTACAATATGATATATTGGGGAACTCCCAAATACGAAAAGCCCATCTATTCGAATCCGGCAGTCAGAGAGCCTTCGTACAGCATCGGCGGAGACCTGTCGCAACAAGCTTTCAGCCTGTTGAAGATGAGCAACGATACGACGTACTACCCCGTATACGACCTTGTACACGCCGTGCAGAATGTCAATATAGGAACAGACGAACTCGTAGCATCCTTGCAACGTGTAGTTGCCGGAATCAAAGTCAGCGTCAAGAACCAGGAAGGCTCTACACTTTCGTCCAACATAGAGAGCGTTGTGATAGGCATCACCGGCATTGCCCGCGAACTGGACTTTTATACGGGACAGCCTCAAGGCGACGCATGTACGGTAGCTTTCCCACTGGTGCGGTCGGTTGACGGTACCGAAATGACCAACGGAACGGTCATGTTGTTCCCCTCGTACGGCAATCCGGAGTTTCAGATGAGCATCAAGCTAAAGAACGGTACGGTGAAACGTTTCAAGCAGACACTGAAATCGCCGCTTGTGGCCAATACCAAGCTGACTCTGAACCTGACGGTAGGCGACATCTTCACAGGCGACGTGTCCGGCGACTTCACGATGGAAGACTGGAAGGAAGACAACGAAAACATCGACGTACCCATCATCGAATAACGCCCCTCCCCTGCCCAACCCTGCTCCGCAGCCCAAACATCTGCACAGGGGTGGGCAGGGTTCGGTATATGCCCTCCACACAGGCACCGATCCATGTAATCGGCGCCTGCAAACCGTAACATACCGGCCCGTCCGCACCGCCAATCTCCCCTCGAAATTCGAAGCACCTCAGGAATTGACCACCCAAAAGGATTTGTATATCAGCACTATTTTTGTACTTTTGCCCCTTCTAAAACAACGAAACACGTATGAGAGGCAAGAAAAGAATATACTATATAATAGGTGGTATCCTCCTTGTGCTGGCAGCTACATGGGGCATTACGCACCTCGTCAGGAAAGACCGCCCGGCCGACATGCTGGACGAAGTGGAAATGACCGACTCGGCCGAAGTGGAGGCCATCACTTATAAATATGGCATCCCGACCGACCGCTACAACGTGAATTACGGCATCGTCGAGGACCGCCAGAACCTGTCGTCCATCCTGCAACGCCACGGCCTGTCGGTGAACGACGTACACCGCCTGAACGAACGGGCCAAGGGCACATTCGATGCCCGCAAGGTGAAAAGCGGACAAGCCTATGCCGTGTTCACCACCAAAGACAGCCTGCCACGCACACGCTTCTTCGTCTACGAAGAGAGTCCGAAAACGTACATCGTCTTCGACCTGCGCGGCGAATACAGTGTGCGCCGCGGCGAGAATCCCTCGGAATGGAAACGGCAGGAGGTGAAAGGCCAGGTGGAATCGTCGCTTTGGGTAGCCATGCAGCAAAGCAACACCTCGCCCCAGCTGGCCATGAAGCTGTCCGATATCTTCGGCTGGACCATCGACTTCTTCGGACTGCAGAAGCAGGACGAGTTCCGCGTCATCTACGAACAGGAATACGTCGACGGCAACAGTCTGGAAAACTTTCACATTCTGGCCGCCTCGTTCGCACACGAAGACAGCCTGTACTACGCTATCCCCTTCGTGCAGGACGGCGAGGAACTCTACTACAACGAACGGGGCAACAGCCTCGAAGGTGCTTTCCTGAAGGCCCCGCTCGACTTCTATCGCATCTCGTCGCGCTTCTCGAACAGCCGTTTCCACCCGGTGCTGAAACGCTATAGGGCACACCACGGCGTCGACTATGCCGCACCCACGGGCACGCCGGTCTATGCCATCGGCAGCGGAAAGGTGATAGCCAAGGGATATGAGGCCGGAGGTGGAGGAAACTACCTGAAGATAAAGCACAACGGCGTCTACGTCAGCACCTACATGCACCTGTCACGCTTTGCCAAAGGCATCCGGGTAGGGTCGCAGGTGGCACAGAAGGAAGTCATCGGGTACGTAGGAGCCACGGGACTGGCTACCGGGCCTCATCTGGACTTCCGCGTACACGAAAACGGAAAACCCATCAATCCGCTCACCATCAAGTCGCAACCTAAGAAGCCCATCAGCCCCGAGAACAAGGCGGCATTTACGCTGGTATGCGACTCGCTGGTCAGAGAATTGCAGCAGTTGTAACCCTGCAACGAGAGGCCGGAAAGGGAACGGTTTTGTAAACTTCCATAGCCATTCGCACCATTTTCGTAAACGTCTGATTACGAGAAACTTGTATTTTGCCTATCACAGTCGTATACTTAGGCCATCTCGGTCGTATACTTAGGTACCCTCAGTCGTATACTTAGGGTACCTCGGTCGTATAGTGAGGGGGGGGGCCCATCACGATGTCAATAATGACGAACACGACGTTGCAAAACCCAGCTCCTTTACCGGACAGCCGGCCCGACAGACACCGGCTGCTGTATGCGCTTGCCAAAGACAGGCTTCTGCACGCCAGGCAACTGCACGTAGCGCGAAGTCAGACTGCGGGTCTGCACAGCCGACGGAGCATCGTCGTACGCGCGACCGGCTTCGGTCAGTGCCTGGCGCAGCAATGGCTCGTTTACGTCGCCCAGCGCATAGGCCAGCATCGGTTCGTCGTCCACACCCACGTCGGGCCTCAGCCCGTCGGGCATGCAGGGCGTATCGCCGGCGGCATTCTGGTAGATGCTGATCATCACATACAGTCCCCAGTTGCGTATCGCTTCGGGCACCTCGTTGTAAGCATCTTCGGCAGCCAGCATCATTCCCGTGCAATACTTGCCCGACGACTGCTCGCCGATGAGCCGTACATCCATGTAAGGCATCAGTCCCCCCAACAGCGCCTCGGAGGCTGACGCCGAGCCTGTTCCTATCAGGGCATAAATCTTCTCCAGTCCGATGTTGGCATCCTGCGTGCTGACATTCATCACCTCATCACCGTTCTGATACGTGTAGTCGGTCGCAAAGCACGTCTCCATGCTGGCACCCTGCTTCTGCAGGTATTCCGTCAGATAGTTGTTGTACACCTCGCGCTCGAACACCTGCCCCGATGCCACCGCCTGCTGCGGAGCCAGCATGGAAGCCAGCACATTCTCGGTCAGCACATAGCCGCCTCCGTTGTAGCGCAGGTCGAGCACCAGCTCGCGAACGCCTGCGGCCTTGAAGTCCTTGCACACCGCTATCAGCTTGCTGATAGAAGTCAGGTCGAAGGCCGAATAAGCCAGATAGCCCACCTTCTTCCCATTGAATTCGTAGACGGAGTCGCACAGCACGGGGTCTTCGTACATGTTCACAGCCGTCAGTTCCACCGTCTTCCCCACGTCGTAAATCGTATTGTCGGCGGCATTGTAGCGACCCAGCGAGGTGCTCAGGCTCGTGTTGTAATACAGATTCAGGTAATTGTCCGTCGTCAGCGGCTGACCGTCAATGCTCAACAGAATGTCGCCGCGCTTCAGCCCGGCCCGTGCCGCAGGGGTATCGTCATGCACAAAATTGACCACGGCAGCACACTGCTTCGTCTCTTGATTAACCAAGTAAACGGTCAGGCTCCACCCGAAAGTGGTGGACACTCCGCCAACGGAGCTGACAAACGAACTCATGTCGTCGGTCATCATGGTCCACTTGTCGATGTAGCCATTGCTGTCGTGATAGCGGATGCGGTCGACCGTGCCGATGGGGTCGGTGTTGGTTTCGGCATCCCAGCCTGCCAGGTCGTCGGCTATCTCGGCATTCCATAGATAATACATATTCATCACATCCTTGCCGAAGCGGTTGGCGTAATACGTTTCTTCGGGTATGGACAGGCTCCATCCCTCTTCGTCCTTGGAACAGCCCGTCAGGCCAAGACATCCGGCCAGCATCACAAACGAGACGAGTCCCGTCACTAATTTCCTATTCATCCGATTACTACATTATTTAAAAAGTTGATAAATACTTATTCCACGCACATGCGTCCGATGCCGGCCGCGTTACAGCAGTTGCCGTTTTTCGCCGGCCTTCAGGCTGACTTTCAGCGACTTTCCGTTGACGTTGACGCGGGTCTTTCCGCCTTTTCTCGACAGGATGCTCAGGGCGGTCACCTTGCCGTCCTTCCAGGTCATATCGACCACGAAGCCGCCGCGGGCACAGATGCCCTGCACGCTGCCGTCCTTCCACTGTCCGGGCACGGCGGGCAGCAGGGTAATGGACGATTCGGACGACTGCATCAGCATTTCGATAACCCCGGCGCAGCCACCGAAGTTGCCGTCAATCTGGAAAGGCGAATGGGCATCCAGCAGGTTGGGATACGTGCCGCCGCCGCGACGGGCATCCTTGCCCCTGTAGCCGTCGGGAGTCACTAATCGGAGCAGACGGCGATAGATGCGGTAAGCCCCTTCGCCATCCTGCAGGCGGGCGTACAGGTTGACACGCCAGCCGGTGCTCCAGCCGGTCGTTTCGTCGCCCTTGATTTCGAGGGTACGGGCACAGGCACGCGCCAGTTCGGGTGTCTGGTCCACCGACAGGTGATGACCCGGATACAGGCCGAACAGATGGGACTGATGGCGGTGACGGGGGTCCTGGTCGGGCCAGTCGTGGAACCACTCCTGCAGATTGCCGTCGCGACCCACCTTGTAAGGCCACAGGCGTGCCAGGGTCTGCTCGGCTTGGCGGCGGAAGTCCTTGTCCGTGTTCAGCACGGCAGCCGCCTTCATGGCGTCAGTCAGGCACTCGCGCGTCATGGCCAGGTCGGCCGTACAGCCGTACGACGTGGCTCCCACGTATCCGTCGGGCGTGACAAACTTGTTTTCGGGCGAGGTCCCGGGCGACGTCAGCAGCTTGCCGTCTTTCTCGATCAGCCAGTTCATGCAGAATTCTGCAGCACCCTTCAGTGCCGGGTAGTATTGTTTCAGGAAGTCCTTGTCCTGGGTAAAGAGGTAACGTTCCCAGATGTGCGTTGACAGCCATGCGCCGCCCATGGTCCAACAGGCCCACGATGGGTCGCCTACGTGCAGACCCACGGGGCAGGTCATGGCCCAGATGTCGGTATTCTGTCCCAGGCACCAACCTCTGTCCACTCCGTAATAGGCTTTTGCAGTCTGCGTCCCTGTCCGGCTGAGGTTGACGATGAAGTCCATCAGCGGACGGTGCATCTCGCTGAGGTTGGCTGTCTCGGCAGCCCAGTAATTCTCTTCCACGTTGATGTTGCTGGTATAGTTGCAGCTCCAGGGGGGCAGCAGTTGCTCGTTCCATAAGCCCTGCAGGTTGGCAGGCACACCGGGTGTCCGCGAGCAGGAGATCAGCAGATAGCGTCCGAACTGGAAGTACAGTTCCTCCAGATCGGGGTTGTACTGCTGCTCGTCCGTATAGCGGCGCAACTGCTCGTCGGTAGGCAGGGCGGCGATTTCGGGTGCCGTCTGTCCCAGGTTCAGCTTCACACGGTCGAAGAAGCGTCGGTAGTCCGTTATATGGTTGGTCCGCAACTCGTCGTAAGTCTTGGCGGCAGCCTGTGCCATCCGTCGCTCCACCAAGTTGCGGTAATCGCGGCCTTCGCGGGCAGGGTCCTTGTCGAAACCGTTGAAGCTGGTGACGTTGGCTATCAGCACTACCGCCTCGCGTGCACCTTCAATCTTCAGTTCGCCCGAAGGGAAGCTCTTCACCTCTCCGTCCGGAGCCAGCACCCTGACAAGCGTGCGGAAGCGAGTGCCCCGTTCGGGGTCGTACAGGTGCTTGTTTTTCACCTGGTCAAAATACACGGGATAAGAATGGTAAGCGGCATAGCCTTCGGCCGAGATTTCATTTCCGTTGGCCGACGTGGCATGAGGCAACTGCGAGTCGAACGACAGCAATGCCCGGATGCCCTGCGGACTGTCCGACCGGAGGTGCAACACGATGACCGAGTCGGGTGCCGAAGCAAAATAGTCGCACGAGAAAGGCTGACCGTTGCGCAGGTAACGGGTTTCGGCTACGGCATTGGCTATATCGAGCGAGCGGCTGTAGGCCGAAATCTGAGTCGGCGCATCCAGGTAAGTGACCGTCAGGCGTCCCAAGGGCTGGTAATTCTCGCTGTAATGGCCCTGCACCTTGTGCTGCTCGCGGTCGGCACCGGGATAATCTTCGGCATCGAGCAAACGGCGTATCTCCGGAATGGCTTTATAAGCATCGGGGCTGGTAACTTCGCGATCGGGCTCGCCCGTCCACAGGGTCAGGTCGTTCAGCGAAATGACATCGCGCTCCGTACCTCCATACACAATGGCTCCCAGCGTGCCGTTGCCTATCACCAATGCTTCTTCAAAATACTCTGCCGGACGATTGTAGTGCAATACCAACTTTGTCGCATCTTCTCCGGCCCATGTCATACACGTACTGAATAATCCGCACACACAGGACACAACCTGTACGTACCTTTTCAAACTTCTCTTTTTCATAAACTATCCGATTTCAAATTTGCGCTTCTCAGGCATTCTGCATACTCGGCACCATGCCGTGAAACGCGCTGCCGGAAACAAAAGTACTGTTTTTTATTTTTCAGACAATATGTTGTGTATGAAATTCGTAGAAATGTGCCTGAAAACAGAATGTCATTCTCCGTATTTCTGCTCGAAATTGTTCGGCCTTTCCACGTGAGCAATCAAAGGCAGTTACTGGTAAAAAGCATCTGGAACGAAACGATTTTATCATTGAGAAGCAGAAAGCTGAACTGCAACACATAAACGCTGCAAAACGGCATACGGAACAACAGGTAAATCTTGCCGGGCAAGAACTCAGACAAGTAAAATTGAAGATACGCACAGACAAACTCAGGAAGACAGCCACCACTGCAGCGACAGCCATAACAAGCGGAGTTGCTTCTCTTTTCAGAAGTGGAAAACTGAAAGAGCTGGAACATGCCAACGAAAAACTGCAAGGCAAAATTTCAAAGCGGGACACCAATATTGAAAAATTGCAGAGCCAGATACAGCAGATGCAGAAACAACATGATACGCAAATCCACAATCTCAAGGAAATGCACAGGCAGGAACTTGACATAAAGGGAAAAGAGCTGTCACGGCTTGCCTGAATCATAGGCAAGGCTTTCAGGTGGTTCCCGATGTTCAGGGAAATGTTATGCATGGAAAAGTTCTGTACCATGCTGGGATTCACTAAAGAAATGACTGAAAGTCTTATAGTCAAAAAAGATGTCCTGAAATGTAGCGGTAAAATCTATTCGGAACAACACAGGCGGAACTTTGACATAAAGGATGATATTTTAATGATAGAAAACGACCCTGACGATGAAAGTAGGCTGAACCTGACAATAAACAGGAAACCGATTGCCGATTGGTTCAGGGAACAATGGTATAGGCTTAGATATGAAACAAGACTGTCGCAGCAGGAAGAAAAGAAAAGTAGAGGATTAAAAATGTAAA